>CAUZBA010000047.1:0-13203 GCA_963577635.1 Phycisphaerae bacterium | reverse complement strand
GCCCACCGCATAGGTCGGCCCCGGCGCGACCCAATCACGTAGCTGACGACGGGCGCTGACGTATTCGTGCCACTTGCGCAATTCCCGATGGTGATCCGCGGTGAGCGCGCTTTCGGATTCGTACTGCGTGCCGTCGCCTTCAGCTCGCACGTCGTTGAAGGCCATGAACCAGTTGACGTAGTTCCGCGCGCCCCGCGAAATCTTCATGATCGCGTGGTCGCCGCAGTCGTGGCAGCTGTCCACGATGACGACGTGGGGTGCGTGGCGGCTCAGTTGCACGACAAACTCACGGGGAAATCCGAGGCGAACCGGTCCGGCCGGTCCCCACATCTCACCGGGCAGCTTCAATCTCATCGACTTGTGAGACGCTGAGCGGTCGTAGCGCAGGGTGAAGTCGCCGTCGAGATGTTCCTCCAGCGGCTCGACGACCCACTGCCTGCCGTACCGGTCGTTGCCCACGACGACGATCGGACGCGCCGTTCGCGCCCGAAACGCGCGCAGGAAACGCAGGAATCTGACGGCCTCGTACGCCGCGCGCTTCACGTGCCGCAAATGATTGCCGTTAAGCGTGCAGGTCGGTTCGCTGGGTTCCGGCAACTGCTTCAGTTCATTGAATGTCGGGTAGTCCTCGGCCACACCGCCAGCGCCGCCCTGCTGCCACTGGATCTCTGTCGAGTAGCGCATCAACTCCAGATCCCGTTGCAGCGGGTTGTCGACACGAAACCGGCCGCATCGAGTCTCGCTTCGAAGATGGTCCAGCTCCTGCAGCAGTTCCTCGATATCCCGCGGGCCCGCGAGGTGATTCACCAGTGGCGGCGTCAGGATCACTCCGTCGTGATTCTGAGCGTTGACGCGTTTCACCCATCGACCAATCGCTTCCAGCCGCGACCGCGCGGCCGGCTTCGATCGGCCGGCCAGAAACGGCTCAATCAACGCCGCATCCAGGCGCAAACCTGCTTCACTTGCCGCGGTCATCAGGTCGGTCATGACGGCCATTTTACTCGGTTATTTGGGCATCAGTCGGTCGCCATTCGGACTCGGCTGTGCGATCGTCGAGCGACGTTGCATTGAGCCAGCAGGTGACGGTTGTGTGTATGCTGTGCTGCTGTTTCGAGACTCTCAAGAGGTGCACCATGAGCGTCATTACGATTCGAGACATCCGCGCGATCCTGACACAGGGCCAGATCGTGGTCAAGGTCGAGACGAGCGAACCGCAGTTGTACGGTCTGGGCTGTGCCACCTTTACTTACAGGGCCACGGCCATCGCCAAGGTGGTGCACGACTATCTGCGACCGTTTCTGATCGGTAAGGACGCGTCGCAGATCGAAGACATCTGGCAGTCGTGCCACTCCGGTGCCTATTGGCGCAACGGCCCCATACTCAACAACGCCCTGAGCGGCGTCGATCAGGCGCTGTGGGACATCAAGGGCAAGGTCGCGGGGATGCCGGTCTACGAGCTGTTCGGCGGCAAGTCGCGGGAGGCGGCGGCCGTCTACAGCGTGGCCGGAGGTCGCGACCTGAAGGAATACGCAGACAAACATCGCGAGTTGACTGAACAAGGCATTCGACACTTCAAGCTGAACGGCCTGGCCTCGCTTATGGAACCCGACCGACCCGAGCACACGCCGGTCACCATCACCGACAAAGTGCCCACGGTCGACCCGAGCTCGGGCCTCCAGCAGAAGCACGTGGGCACGATCTTCAACCCCCGGGCGTTCGTCCGCACGATCATCCGCTCGATCGAGTGGTTCCGATCGGAGTTTGGTCCTGAGCCGAACATCCTCTGGGACGTTCACGAAAAGCTGCCGCCGATCGACGGCATGTACCTGGCGCGACAGCTTGAGCAGTTCAACCTCTTCTTCATCGAGGACCTGTTTTCGCCTGAAGACAACGAGTACTACCGGTTCGTCCGCCAGCAGACCAGCACGCCGATCGCGATGGGTGAACTCTACAATCACCCGCACGAGATCGTTCCGATGATCAAGGACAGGCTGCTCGATTACCTGCGGCTGCACATTTCGCAGGTGGGCGGTCTGACGCCGGCGCGCAAGCTCACGTCACTCTGCGAGCCGTTCGCCGTCCGCACGGCCTGGCACGGCCCCGGGGATGTTTCCCCCGTCGGTCACGCCGCGAATCTCATGCTCGACCTGCACGCGTGGAACTTTGGAATCCAGGAGGCCGGCCCCATGGTCAAGCCGGGCAGCCTGCTCCGGGACACTTTCCCCGGGCTGCCCGAGGTGCGCGACGGTTACATGTGGTCCAACGGCAGGCCCGGGCTCGGCATCGATCTCGATGAGGAACTTGCCGCGAAGCACCCTTCGCCGGATCCCACGACATCGAGGACTCTCGGGTACATGGGCAATGTCCGACTCGCCGACGGCACATTGGTTCGACCGTGAACCGGATGGTCGCCGCGGGAGGACCGCCGTGTCCGATTTCCGGACGATCGAAGATCCGCTAAACGCAGGTCAACCTCGCGCACGGCAACGACTCGACATTCCGACGCTGCATCCGTACGATGCGACGCCCGCACGCGATGTGACCCCGTACCGCATCGATTCTCCGCTCAGTAAGACCGAGGCATCTGATGGCGAAAAAGACACTCTTTGACACGATGCAAAGGACGATCGCGACGCCGGAGCAACTGGAGACGATGGATCGCGACCTGAGCTTTCACGCTGCTTCGCCGCAGGCGGCCGTGACGCTGACGGCGCAGCAGGTCGAGGCGTTCAACCGCGACGGGCACCTCATGCCACTGCCGCTATTCGATGCCGGCGAGATCGCGGTGCAGAGCGAGTTTTTCGAGGAGCTGGTGGACGAAGCCAGGGAAGCCGGGTGCGATGCCTACTCGCTGATCGACAAGCACCTGACACGCCGCCGGGCGTACGACCTGATGTTCGATCCGCGCCTGGTCAGCCGTGTGGTCGACCTGATCGGACCGGACGTCGTCTGCTGGACCACCCACTACTTCTGTAAGATGCCGCACGACGACAACGCGGTCGCCTGGCATCAGGACGCCTATTACTGGCCGCTGTCACCGTCCAAGGCCGTCTCCGTGTGGCTGGCCATCGACGACGTCGACTCGGAAAACGCGTGCATGCAGTACGTGTCCGGGTCGCACCTGCAGGGCAAGATTCCGCACCGCATCAGCAGGGAAGAAGAAAAGAACGTCTTGCGTTTCACGGTCGACGGCGTCGAATCGTACGGGCGTGTCGTCGACGTCGCGCTGAAGTCCGGAGAGTTGTCACTGCACAGTGATCTGTTGCTGCACGGTTCGGGGGCCAATCACTCCGATCGGCGCCGTTGCGGCCTGACACTGCGTTATGTCGCCACGGACGTTCACGCGGCCATGGACTGGTCCAACACCGGCGTCCTCATCTGCGGCGAGGACCGCCGCGGCCACTGGGGCAACCCGCCGCGACCCGATCGGGATTGAATGATGCAGTATCGTCCGTTGGGCTCCAGTGGGCTACACGTCTCGCCGATCTGCCTGGGCACGATGTCTTTCGGCTCGCCCGTTGCCGAGGCTGATGCGATTCGCCTGACGCATGGCGCCATCGATCTGGGCATCAACTTCATCGACACGGCCAACGTGTACGAGGGGTACAACCGCACATTCGGCAGCGCCGGAGGATTGTCGGAACAGATCGTAGGCAAGGCCGTGCGCGACCGGCGCGACCGCGTTGTGGTCGCCACCAAGTTCGCCGCACCCATCGGGATGGGTCCGCAGGATCGCGGCGGCAGCGCGTCGCACCTGCTGCGCGAGGTGGACCGATGCCTCCAGCGCCTCCAGACCGACACCATCGACCTGCTGGTTATGCACTGGCCGGACAAGCGCACGCCGCTGGAAACAACCCTCGGCGCGATGGACGTGGCCGTCAGCCAGGGCAAGGTGCGCTATTTCGGAACCTCCAATCACAGCGCCGCCCAATTGTGCGAGTTGCTCTGGCTTGCCGACAAGCGGCAATGGACACGAGTCGTCTCGTCGCAGGTGCCTTACAGCATGCTTCAGAGGGAGTTTCACAACGACCTGGCGTTCTGCGAGCGACATCAGATCGGCGTGACGCCGTGGCGAAGTCTGCAGGGCGGACTGCTCACCGGCAAGTATCGTCGGGGCCAGGCGGCGCCGCCCGGTTCACGGTACGCAGAGACGTCGGACATGAAGACACCGGGCATGTGGGGCGGCGACCCGTCCACCGCAAACTTCGACCAACTCGAAGCGATCGAGAAGCTCGCCAATGAGGCCGGCGTGCCCATGGCGCAGTACGCCCTGGCATGGACGCTGTCCCAGCCGGCAATGGCCTCGCTCATCGTCGGCGCCAAGCGGATCGAGCAGCTCGAGCAGGCGGTCGCGTCGCTGGAAGTGAAGATTCCGGAGGCGCATCACGCCGGCATCGACGAACTGTGCCCGCCGCCCTGGCACCAGGACGACCCGATTCGCAGTGCCTAGCAGGACGCTGCAAAACTCGGTCGGTGCAAAAACGTGTACCTGAGATTTTCAAAAGTTTCGCCTTCAACGCGTTTGGACTCGATCTGCGAAGCGAGAGCGGTAGTTTCAAATTGGAGATTCTTGGGCGAACGCCAGAATCCGGGGTTTTGCAGCGTCCTGCTAGAGCGTTTTCATTCATGTCGTAGCGTTTTGAGCGTCGGCGAATCAAGCCTGGCGCGGAGGGCGAAGCAGGCGACCCCGCTGTGGGTCGTCGATGCAGCACGACAAAGCCAGGCGCAGTTGCAGGCAGCTCAGGACGTTACGAAATGGATGAAACCGCTCTAATACCGCGTCCTTTCCGCCAGCCGTCGTTCAGCAGGTTGATCCCTCGCATTCTTTCTGGCGGCGCCTCCGGGTTGCCTTCGCCCCATGGCCCAGGAGAACAGCTCTAATGACGATCATCCACCACCCCATGGGTCGCACGACGACTGAACTGGTCGCCTCGACCGTGCTGGGCCTGCTCGCAGCAACCGGTTGTGCGCTGGCGGCCGACACGACCGAACCGCGGCAACCGGCGGACGCTTACATCACCGCGTTCCGGCGCCACCTCGACCTGGCCGAGCAGGATCTGCCACACATCGCGCGCTTGGCTGAGGGGACCGCCGACCAGTTCATCAAGAATCAAACCGTGAAGATCGCGATGAACGACCACTACTTTTTCAGCGAGTTGACCGGACGGGCAAGCGGACTGACAGGAATCGATGGCTGGAGCGGAGAGCAGACCGCCGCCGAGAACCAGTTGCTCCTGATCGCCCTCGATTCAACGCCTGACGACCGGGACGCTGAGCAACACTGGCTCAACACCGCGGCGCAGGCCAGGGGTGCCAACGTCGTCCTCTTGGCGAACCGCACCGACCTTGCCGCAATGAATCACCCCGAGGCCCAAAGACCGTTCCAACCGTCCGACTTCTACGGGTTCGTCGACAGCCACGTTCCCGAAGGGGAGTTCACGTACCGCATGCCCGGCGCCGGTGCAGACGCAAACCGGGCGATGCTATCCTCGGTCATCAACGCGATGAACGGGTGGCTGTTCACGGGCGAGCTGGCCGCGGCGTGCACGCGTCGAGGCGAGATGCCCGTCTTCTGGCTCGCCTTCCAGGTGGACATTCCCCGGGCGTTCGCGCGCAATACGCTTTATTCGACCACCGGCAAGGCACGTGGAAACCAGAAGCGGTTCCACGACGACTTCACAGTGCCGCCGGTGGCCGCGGGAACGGTCGGCGCGAGTTACATCGCCCACCTGCGTTCCTATCTCGACCGGCTGGAGCGCTGGCCCGATCTGGAACTCGCGGTCCGTCGCATCGCCGCCGCCATACAACGGGGAAAGAAGGTCTACTTCTACGGTGTGGGTCATATGTTTCCGCACGTCGTAGCGAGGTCGCAACGAGAACACACAATGACGGTCATGGACGCACACTATTTCGATCTCGAGAAGGCCATATTGGAAGCGGGTCAGCCGGGTGACGTGCTGTTCCTGCTCTGCATGCCGGCATTCGAAGACAAGACGGTCACGTCGGCACTCGAAAAAGGCATCGAGGTCATCGCCATGAGCACCACGCAACCGCCGGAAGCAATCCAGAGCCACGAAAACCTGCATTGGATCGCCGCGCCGTGGCCGACCGCCGACGGATGCGTGGAGATCCCCGGTTACGACATCCCCGTCCTGGCCGTATCGGGCGTGATGCATTCGGTCATCTACTACGCAGTCAGAAGCCAGGTCGATTTCGAACTGGCGGTCGCCGGTCGCCAGCCCGTGCCCGCCGGGGAATAAGCGGCTACAGAAGGCAGAGAGATCAGTTCATGCACGTAACGAACAACAAATAACAAACAATAAATAGTAAACAGTAAATTCGAATTTATTATTTGTTATCCGGCCTGCCACGGCACCGGCACACCCAGCTCCTCCGCCAGGCTCTCGAGCGCCTGGACGTCGTCGGCGCCCACCGGCACGCCGTCGCGCGCGTGTTCCTGCTCCCATTGCCAGTTCGGCCCGCCCGGCAGCCACGACTTGGTGTGACCGGGGAACGGTTTCATCTGGCGGACCTGCCGCATCAGGTGATTCATGTCTTCGCGAAACGCGTCGAGCGGCACGAACTGCTCGATGCTGATCGCGAGGTAGAAGCCCGATTGACCATTGCTCGCGAACTTCGTGTGCAGCCGATCGAATTCCGGCAGCATCATCCCGCCCAGCGTGCCGCTGAGGATGTTGGCCACGTGCGCGATCCCGATGCGCTTGAAGAACACCTCCTGCATGTCGGCGAAAGCCGATTCGTCATACGGCAGATGCGTCGCCATATCCAACAGGAAATCCGGCTGCCCATCCCCCGACGGCATGCCGAACGCCATCGGCGGGCTGCCCTGGATCGAACCTCGAATGGTGCGGCTCAGGTCGTACTTCGGCGCCGCGTTGCGCCCGCAGAACGCGATACCGATCATGTTCTCGCGCATCGCCATGCGCGTGTATGCCCCCATGCTGCCGAGGTGACCCGAATACACGCTCGTCACGACGCCGACGCCGGATTGCCGCGCCTTGTCGATGGCCATCGTCATGGCCCGCTTGCCGACGATCATGCCCAGGCCTCCGTCGCCGGTCAGCGACGCGGTCACCGGGCCCTCGCGCAACACCCGCACTTCCGGGCGCGGGTTGAATTCACCTTCTCGATAGAGCTTTACGTAGTACGGGATCTGGTGCACGCCATGGCTGACCACGCCGCGCATGTCCGTGTCCACGAGAACTTCGGCGATGACAGCCGCGTGATCGGCCGGAACCGACATCTTCACGAAAATGGATGCCGCGAAGGTTCTCAGTTCGTCGGCGCCGATACGCATTCCGTCCGTTGGTGGCTTGTTCAAAACGAATGCTCCTGATTGTCGTCCCGGCGCGGTGCGGGTTCGGGCCGCCCGCGCGCCGGAAACGGATGACACTAAATTCGGCTCATGAACTCTTCGTACTTGCCGCCGGACGAACGCTCCACGCTCGGCACGGCCTGAAAATCCAGTTCGAACGGATGGCCCAGCGCGTCGTTGATGATTCCGGTCATCTTCTGAATGATCGGCTCCGACGGAATCGGGCTGTTGGCGACGCGCACCTCGACGCGATCCATGGCGGTCTGCACAAGCTGAAACTGGGCGCCGGGCAGCAGCGCGTGCAACGCGACGGGATTGTACGCCGGCCAATGAACATCACCGTTCGGCAGACGGACCATGTTGCGTGTTCTTCCCATGACGCGATCGAGCACCCGATGCGTGCGTCCGCAACTGCAGGGAAGCCGGCCCGCGACGGCGTAGTCCCCGATGTCGTACCGAATCAAAGGGGTGACGAAGTTGTGCAGGCTGGACAGGACCACCTTGCCGACGTCGCCGGGCGGTGCGACACTGCCGTCGTCCTTGATGATCTCGACGTAGACGTTTTCTTCCTGGATGTGGTAGTGGTCGTTCTCGGGGCACTGCAACGCAATGTAGCCGAGTTCCTGGGCGCTGTACATGTCTGCGATCGGTGCGCCGAACACGCGCTGGATGTGCTCACGCATGTGGGGTTGCAGGGTTTCCCCCAACGTGCGAAGTTGCCGCAGCGCGGGCGGCCGACCGTGGCGTTCATACTGAGACGCGAGTTCATCGAGATTCGATGGATAGGTCAGAAGGTAATCGGGCTGATGTTCCGTGAGCCACTTCGCCTGTTGCTCAACCGGTGCTCGACTGTTCAGGACGACGGTCGGCCCCGAAGGGGCCAGCGTGGTGGCCCAGGCGCCCCAGCTTTTCGCCCGCGTCCCCGGGTATTCGTGCTTGCCCTTTTTAAAGAATTTGATGGTCGCCAGGGTCGCCTTGATGTCACGTTGATTCCAGATGTGGTCCCGCAGCGTGAAGCAGCGCCAGAACAGCGACATCAACTCGGTCGAATCTGCCTTGATCGGCAACCCGGTCGATCCGGAACTGGTGATCGTACTCACCGCACCGTGCGCCGCCGGTGCCGGCTGGCACTTGATCGATTCATAGTTTTTTTGCAGATCCGCCCGCGTAAGCAGCTCGACCTGACTGAAATCTTCCGGCGTATATCCGGTCTGTGGCAGCCGATCGGCGTAGAACGGACTGTGCTGTCGGGCGTAATCGACGACGCAACCCAACTGCTCCCATTGGAGTTGTTGCCGCTGCTCCGGGGCCAGATGTTCGGACAGCAGCAACTGGCCGAGAACCGACATGATCGACGTGCCCTGCTTGGTCAGCAGCGCGGGCCATCGCGTGTGGGGACTTCTGGACTCGGGGAAAAGCATGGAACGCGGTCCGTTCGTCGCAAGGGCTCGTCATTCTGGCGCCGACAACCCCAGCACCAAGACAAGCGACCGGTGACCGCTACCCCAATGGCGAGCATCACGGGCGGGCGCTTCGGGTCCGTGAGGATTCATTCAGGTGAACCGTCACGCCCGCTCGGCGCGGCTTCGAGCGAGCCCGGGACGAAAAACGCGGACACGCAGCCGATCAGGAGGGCGACGGCCAGCCACGCCACGGCACCGACGGGACCCAGCGACGGCCGCCCCGCCAGCGTGCCGACGATCCACGGTGTCGGGCTGGCCGCGGCCCAGGCGAACCCCATCAGGAATCCGGTGATCAGGCTCGCCTGTCGTGGCACGAGGGCTTGACCGTGCGCGATACCGACCGGAGTCATCGATGCGGCGAAGCCCCCGATCAGAAACAGGATGACGACACACCCCGCGGCCGGCATCCGCGGGGTCAACACGAGCAAGAGGTGAAGGGGCAAAGACGTCATCAGACCAAGGAACATCACACGCCGCCTTCCGATTCGATCCGCCAGGTGACCCACCGGCAGCATCATGACCGCCGAGCCGGCGATCAACGCGGCGAACAAGCCGCCGCGAACGAACACGTCGTCGTACCCCCTATGAGTTGCGAACTCAGGCATCAGAAAAATCATCCCCTGATGGTGTGCCGCGACCGACACCTGCATCAACCACAACGGGAACAACCTGCGAGGAAGCTGGGCCACCTGCGAGGCCATGGAACGCAACCCCAACGACCCGTCGCAACGCTTCTGGGGCACGCGGCACCACCACCAAACCCACGCCACGATCATCGCCGCGGGAATGAGCAGAACTTCCGTGTGCCCGTTCAACCGGCGGAATGCGAAGCTGAAGAACAGGTGGCTGCTGGCCATGCCCGTCATGCCGCAGGCGATGAACAGCGCCACGGCGGTCGAACGGCGCCCACTGAACGTCTCGCCGGCGAGGGTGACGGCTGGTGGGTGAAACATCGAGACACCGAGCCAGGCGAACATGATCACGAAGAACATCGTGGCGTAGCCGGCGGGACCGTGCATGAAATCTCCGGTCATGCTGACCGGCCCCAGAAGCATGGTGCAACTCGCCAGGGCGATGCCCAGCACCACGAGACGACGCCGCATCCCGTGATCGGACAGCGCGCCGAACACCGGCTGCATCAGCGACGCGATGAACATCCCGATGAACTGAAGCAGACCCGCGCGGGCCAAGTTGAGTCCAACCAGGTTCTTGAAAATCGACCAGACAAGGGCGCAGCAGTCCACCATCGCGTGGGCCGCCGCAAGACAGATGAACGCCTTGATTGCCGGGGACATGGCGGATCGAGCCTTGACGTCGGCCGGATCAAGTGTCGTGACAAGCGGCTCTTGAGCCATGCGGGGGATTGTATGGTGCTGTAGGTCAGTAGGCGCCAATGCTGTTGCCAAGGAGCCCAGGTGCGAATGAAGCGGGATAGGCACGAAGGCACGGAGGCACGAGGGGTGTGGTTTGAAGACCACCCTACGTTGGTCTCACTTGTTTCCATTCCGGATGACTTTCCGAGTATCGACAAGGTAGTGTTGCGATCACAGACTTCTTGGGAAGTCCCCCCTTCGTGCCTTCTTAATAGCAACCACAGGTATTCGACCACCGCTACACCACTTCTGCCCCCGATTGCGGCGTCCGACCGTCATCGACCGTAATCCCTCCCATGCCTTTGCGGATCGGCATCGATACGGGCGGTACGTTTACAGACGTCGTGGCGTTCGACACCGACCGCGGAAGATCGACATTCTTGAAGCTGCCCTGCACGCCCGACGACCCCGGCCGCGAGGTCGTGCGGGGCGTGGTCGAAGCGACCGAGCAGACCGGCATTGGCGCGGAGGCGATCGATCTGATCGTGCACGGCACCACGGTCGCCACGGACGTTGTCCTGCAGCGCGCCGGAGCCAGGATCGCGATGATCACGACTGCCGGGTTCGCGAACCTGCTCCACATTCAAAGGCAGAACCGGCCGCGTCTTTACGACACGCGCACCCGTCGCAGCAGCCCGCTACGTCGAAACCTACGCGGGTGGCCAGGGCGCATTCCACGACACCGACGGTCAGGACGCGATTCACACGCACCTGACCAACACGCGCAACACGCCGGTGGAAGTGATCGAGCGCACCTACCCGATTCAGGTCACCCGTTACGGCCTGATCCCCGACAGCGAAGGAGCCGGCCGCACGCGCGGCGGCTGTGGTGTTGTTCGCGAGCTGGTATGTCTGGGCGACCGCACCCACGTGGCAATCGGCGCCGATCGGCGCAAGTCACGCCCTGGGGATTGGAAGGCGGCCAGCCGGCGCGGGGGGGCCACTGCACGCTGACTTCGCCGAAAGGTGAGGCGCGTCTGCTGCCGACCAAGCTCTTCACAACACTGGCGAAGGGCGACCGCCTGCGGATCGAGACACCGGGAGGAGGTGGCTGGGGTAGAACGAAGTGATCCCCCAGTTGATTTCGACGGGCGAAATGCTACATCCAAAGTGAAACCACTCTAGCAGGACGCTGCAAAACCCCGGATTCTGGCGTTCGCCCAAGAATCTCCAATTTGAAACTACCGCTCTCGCTTCGCAGATCGAGTCCAAACGAGTTGAAGGCGAAACTTTCGAAAATCTCAGGTACACGTTTTTGCGCCGACCGAGTTTTGCAGCGTCCTGCTAGGTCGTGTCCCGCAGGTGACTCGTCGGCCCAAGATCGGGCGATCCGTTCGCTAGCAAGGAGGCCGAAGCAGGCGATGCTGCAATGCATCGGCGATGCAGGACGACGCCGCGAGCGGGCGGCGCAGCCGATTGACGCCAGAGTCACCTGTGGGAAACGACCTGTGTCAGGTGCGGTTGCAGCCAGCTCAGGACGCTACGTCATGGATGAAACCGCTCTTGCCTCGCCGTCGCGCGGTGACCAGGCTGAGGCCGACAAGCAGAATCAATGCCGTGGAAGGCTCAGGGACAATCTGTGAAACGTCCACGACCCACAGGCCCGCCGCGCGGTCGGCGATGAGCACGCGGTCGAGGCCGATCGCGGCATTCACGCCGAAATCGCCCTCGAAGAACGACCCCGTCTGGATCGTGTTCGTGTCAAACGAATCAACGACCAGTGGACTTTCAGGGTTCGATACGTCCATGACGACCATCCCGGCCGCCGTCCAGCTCGAGAATAGGTGGTTATCCACGAGAAACAGATTGTGCGGGTTCGTGACCGGCCCGGTTCCGTTCGTGCTTTCCAGGTGGGTGTTGGTCACAGTCGAAATGAGCTGACCTCCGGACGGGTTGGTGCCGCTGAGCACGTCCGTGACGTCGTAAACTTGCAATTCGGTGCCCCCGTTCTCGTGGGCGACATAGATCACGTTCCGCGTCTGGCCCGAGCTGTTGACGTACGAGTCCGGCCACGAACCGTGCGTGCCCCCTCGGCGTGCTGAACTGGCCCAGCTGGGGCACATTGCCGTTGCCGACGTCGCTCACGTCGAAGACCGTTACGGTGGCGTCGCCGGCCACGTACAGCACACCATCCTCCGCGAAGACGCCGTGCGTTCCGAAACCGGAGAAGTCGGCCACCCTCGAGAGGGAGGTGCGCGGGTCGCTGACGTCGTACACGGACACTCTTCCGGATGTGTCGCTTTCATTCGCATAGAGGTAGGCTTCGCTGGCGCCGACCGCGTCGAGGCCGATTTCATGGACGTCATTGAGGCCTGAAAAAAACGTGCTGTTCAGATGTCCCAAGGGCGTGGGGTTGCCTGGATCGGGCCGCAGATCCTGCGACGAAGACGCCGCCGTTCTTGGACGTGCTGCGGTCGCTCGCGAAGTATCCGATGCCGTCGTGGATCTCCACATCGCGGATCAGGTAGCTGCAACCGGACGTGTCGCACGGCGGCAGATAGGTACCCAGGTAATGCGGGTCACCGAAATCGGTCACGTCGAAGATGACCACACCTCCCTGGTGGGTGGACGTAAAATTGCCGGTCCTGCCGAAACCGCCTGTCGATGCATAGGCGTACCGGCGCCCCTGGAAGTCCGGGTTCGTCCCGTCGCAGGTGTAACCGTACACATCGGTCCAGTTCCTTGACGTATTGCCGTACGGACCCTGCGGATTGCTGCGACCCACGAAGGTGAAGTTCGAGTGGTTGAGCAGCCCCGTCACGTGCTGATTTTCCACGGTGTACCGGGGGAGCGCCCCCACGTCCGTGACCGTGATATGGTCCCCATCGGCTGCACCGACAAAGCCGGCCAGGACGACGGCGCCCGCAATAACCCTGTCCACCAGACCGCACCGCGACGGTCGCGTTACGAACAGAATCATCGTTCATTCCTCCTGCGTAGATGCCAGAAATGGCAATCCCCTGGTACCGGGGATCTCGAGAAATCCTCTCAACTCTCACGTTCCACCGTCGCCTTTGTTTGATTGTACCAT
>CAUZBA010000046.1:0-13231 GCA_963577635.1 Phycisphaerae bacterium | reverse complement strand
CATCCGTGACCGCAGCTCCGCCGTGATCACCTCGTCTGCGTCGACGATGAGAATCCACGGCGACTCGAACGGCAGATTCGCCAGGGCCCAGTTCTTCTGCTTGGCGTAGCCCTCCCAGTTGTGCTCGATGAGGGTCGCACCATGAGATCGCGCGACGTCCTGTGTGCCGTCGGTGGAGCCGCTGTCGACGACAAAGATCTTGTGCGCCCACTGCAGCGCTTCCAGGCAGTGGGGCAGGTTCAACGCCTCGTTGAACGTGATGATCAGGACATCGATCATGGCCGGTTCCGACAGGCCGCACGGTCCCGCAGCGGCGATGAGCCGCGTGCGACGGCGGCGCGGCAGGCATTCAATAGGTCCAACGATCCCTCGCCTGCCTGGTCGCCTGTTGTTCTGACCTATAAGCTGTCCGCGGCGACGCCGAAGCGGACGGCCACACATTATAGCGGCAGGAGGCCGAAATGCTGCGGTTCGTGGCGCTGGTTCGAGCGGCGTCCGGGCCCTTCTAGCCCCTCTGCGCGTTCTCTCTGGGAAAGGCGACGTCGGGCACCTCATTGCCGAGGAACTCGCACAGCGGGTGCCATCCGTCCCCTTCGACGATATTCATGGTCAAAAGGTCGCGTTCTCGACCGTTGAAATACTCCTTCACGTCGGCGAGATGTCGGTCATAGGCCGCACTGAACATGTCGCGGTCGAAATCCGGTACGCCGTAGATGTCGATTCTCAATCGTCGCGCGTTGGCGGTGGTGGCGACACCCCGCTTTTGCCGAAGGTAGTCGGCACAGGAATTCAGCCAGCTTTCCTTTTCGCGAACGGTCTGAATGAATCGGGATCCGGAAAATTGTTTGTCCAGCTTCTTGTAGAACCGAAGTACGGCAATGTCGGACAGAGCGTCGTATCGCCGCAGTTCCTTTCGCCTGATTCCCTGGAGGCGCAGGAAGTAGAGCCGCCCCAGCGCCGGGTAATGCTTGGCGTGATATCCCAGTATTCGCAGCGCCTTGTTCACGCTCGACGTCCCCGTCCGAGACAGGCCGACACAGAAGATCTTCATCTGCGCTCCCGGAGCCGTTGCAATTGATCTGCGATCGTCTGGACCCACCATCGACCCTCGGCCCCGATCATGACGCCCCGGGTGAGGCGAGTGAGCAGGACCGTTAACAGAATCGCCATGGTGGCGGTCCCCACCAGGACGACGACGGGAGGCAGATCGTAACCTCGACTCACGGCGGCACAGATCCATGCTGGAGTCAAGACGCAGCCCGCCGTCACCGCCGCGGGGAGCAGCAACGCCATGACCTGGCTGAATCGAATCTCGACGATGCTCGCGGCCAGTTGCGTCATCAACAGGAACTCCACGGTCAGCGCGATCAATACCGCGGTGGCCACGCCGGCCAATCCGAACGACTGCCCGACCAAGCACCCTCCCACGACGAGCAGCGAGTATATTGCTTGTCGCCAGAGGCTTCGGTATACGGCACCGGTGGATATCACCGACGCATAGGCAACCTTGTAAGCCACTCTGAAGAACATGCCCAGGGCCAGAATGGTCAGGGGCAGCGTCACGTCCTCCCACCCCGGCCCCAGAAGCACGGTCACGATTTCCCGGGCCAGAACCAGGAACAGCGCGCTGGCCGGCAGCGATAGCAGCGCCACCAGGGACAGGCCGCGCCGTAACGCCCTGGCCTGACGCTCCGGGTCGGCCTGGACCCTCGACATTGCCGAGAAGAACACGCGCTCAACGGCCGACTGAAACAGGTTGGCGGGCATCGCCATGAGTGTGTAGGCCCGGTTGTAAACGCCCACGGAAGCCGGTCCGAGGAATCGCGCGACGACGAGGTTGTCGCCCTGAAGGGCGAAGTAGTTCACCATCCGATTCGCGGTAAGGCCGGCGCCAAAACGGAAGAGCTCGCGCATTCGCGCCGGATTCAGGTTGGGCTGAGCCTTCAGCCTCACCAGCCACGCGCTCGCCGCCGTATCAACGGCCACGCCGGCCAGGTACCCGGCGACCAGAGACCAGACGCCCCACCCGAGCGTGGCACAGGCGATCGTCGTTCCCGCAGGTCCGATGACGAACGACGCGAGCTGGACACCGGCGATCTCGCGAAAGCGAAAGTCCCGTTGCAGCAGCGCGCTGGCGACCTCCAGCGGAGCCCGCAGCACTAAGACCACAGTGAGCGTGCGGATTATTGGTGTCAGCGACACCGGCTGTTTGAAGAAGCTCGCCGCGTAGGGCGCCAGGACAAACACCGCAGCGGCTAGGACCACGCCGACGATGAACGTGAGCGTGAACCCCGCGTTGCAGTGATCTTCCGTGAGGTCGGGCCGCTGGACAAGCGCCGCCCGGACACCCATGCCGGCCAGACCCTGGAAGAATTCGACGACGACAATGGCCGTGAAGAACAGGCCGAATTCCTCGGGTGCGAGCAGTCGGGCGGTCACGGCCACCACGGCGATGTGGAGCAAGACGCGCAGACCGGTCTGCAGACCCGTCCAGAACATGCCTCGCAAGGCCTTGTCCGTGACGCCGTGACTGGCGGCCTCGTCCACAGCCGCGGGAGGGGCTCGGTCCGGTTGTGTCATTTAATCCGCTCGGTGGTGACGCCCCGGCGGGGCGTTGTCCAGAGCTGTTCAGTAAGGCGCGACATCGGCCGCCTCGACTTCAGTGTTCCGCTGGATCGTTCTACGCCGTCGCATCGTGAACGGCTCACTACCGTTGACTATAAATCGTCAATCCCTGGCGATGACGGGTAATCGGCAGCCGCCGGCTCTTATGAATTCGTTGCCCATTGCCGGGTCGGGGGCTCGGGCCCTCCAGAATCGACCCGCGGCAGACCTTGTCGGTAACGTCTCGCGTCGGGGCGGATATTTGGCCCATCTGGTACACTCGAATGACTGGAGAACGCAGGACATGGACCAATCCAACGCACTGATCGTCGTCGCCGGGGCGGGTGGGTTTATCGGTGGTCACCTCGTGGCGGATCTGATTCGGCGCGGTCATGCCAACATCCGCGCCGTCGACGTCAAGCCGTTCGACCAGTGGTACCAGCACTTCGACAGCGTTGACAACCTGATTCTGGATCTGAAGGACAAGGACGCCTGCGGCAAGGCGTGCCACGGAGCCTTGGAGGTCTACAACCTCGCGGCCGACATGGGCGGCATGGGATTCATCGAGAACAACAAGGCACTGTGCATGCTGTCGGTGCTGATCAATACCCATATGCTTCAGGCGTCGGCGGATGCCGGCGTCGACCGGTACTTCTTTGCGTCGTCGGCCTGCGTGTACAACGCCGACAAGCAGAAGAGCGAGGATGTCACCGCGCTGAAGGAGCAGGATGCCTACCCGGCGATGGCCGAGGACGGCTACGGTTGGGAAAAGCTATTCAGCGAACGGATGTGCCGGCATTTCAATGAAGACTTCGGGCTCCTGTGCCGCGTGGCCCGGTTTCACAACGTGTACGGTCCGCACGGCACATGGGACGGGGGCCGGGAGAAAGCGCCGGCGGCGATCTGCCGCAAGATCATCGATGCGAAGGCCACTGGGCGCGACGAGATCGAGATCTGGGGCGACGGCAAGCAGACGCGCAGCTTCATGTGGATCGACGACTGCATCAAGGGCATCGACATGATCATGCACGGGGAGGTACCCGAGCCGATCAACCTTGGGTCGAACGAGCTGGTGACGATCAACGGCCTGGTCGACATCGTTCAGGACATCGTCGGAATCACGCTCAAGCGCAGCTACAACCTCAACGCCCCCAAGGGCGTCAACGGCCGCAACAGCGACAACACGAAGATCCAGGAGTATCTGGGGTGGGAACCCGACACCCGGCTTCGCAGCGGGATGGCGAAAACGTACGCGTGGATCGAGGAGCAGTACGCTGCCAGAGTCCCGTCGAATTAGATCACTTCGATTCACCGAAGTCGCTTCATCGCTTTCTGAAATCGCCTGCACTCACAGATTCGAGTCGATCGGCGAGGCGAGTCCGTAGATTCCCCGCCGCCACCCGACGATGCCGTCCAAGACGCTGCTCATCCTGTCTCAGGTCTACGTGCCCGATCCGGCGTCCGTCGGTCAGCACATGCACGATGCGGCCGCCGAAATGGCGCGGCGCGGTTACACGGTGCGCGTGCTGACCAGCGCCCGGGGCTACGAGGACCCCGGGCGAAAATACCTGCGGCGCCAGGAACTCGACGGCGTGCAGATCCGGCGCCTTCCGCTGTCCAGCTTCGGCAAGGCGTCCGTGGCCGTGCGCCTCGTCGGGGGCACGTTCTTTCTGGTCCAGGCGATGGTGCGCGGACTGTTCACGCCGCGCCTCGCCGGCATCCTCGTCAGCACGTCGCCGCCCATGTGCTCGGTGGCAGCGCTGTTCATTCGCATGTTCCGGCGGGTTCCCGTGAAGTACTGGGCCATGGACATCAACCCGGATCAGATGATCCTGATGGGTCGAGTCCACAGTCGATCGTTCGCCTCCAGGATGTTTGACGTCCTGAACCGTCTGATTCTTCGCGGCGCCGACCAGATCATTGCCCTCGACCGTTACATGGCCGAGCGGCTCTACGACAAATGTGACGTGCGCCGCAAGACCACCATCATCGCGCCATGGCCGCACGTGATCGAGAACGAGCCTCCGGTGGAGCACGCCGACAATCCATTCAGGAAGCAGCACGGCCTGAACGGAAAATTCGTGATCATGTACAGCGGCAACATCTCGCCGGCCCACCCGGTCACCACGATCATCGATGCGGCGATGAAGCTTCGCGACGACCCGCGTCTGATGTTCCTGTTTATCGGAGGGGGGCTGGGACGCCACGAAATCCAGAAAGTGATCGACGATCATGCCCCGCCGCATATTCGCCTGCTGCCCTATGAACCTCTGGGCAGGCTGAGGTTTTCGCTCTCCGCGGCGGATGTCCATCTCGTGTCGGTCGGCGACAACATGGTGGGTGTCGTGCACCCGTGCAAGGTGTACGGCGCCATGGCGGTCGGCCGTCCGATCCTTCTGCTGGGACCCGAGCCCTGCCACGTCAGCGACATCGTTCTGGCCGAGGGCGTCGGTTGGCGCGTTCCCCGGGGCGATGTTGATCTCGCGGTGGCGTTGATCGACCAGATCGCGTCGACCGACCCGGATGAACTGCGCCGAATGGGTCGGAGCGCTCGTGAGGTCGTTGCCCGCCAGTTCAGCAAGGCGCGGCTGTGCCCCATGTTCGGCGACGTCCTGGAAAAAGGAATGGGCTAACAGAAGCGCCGAAGCGACGAAGGGTCGTTGATCGACAGGGGGAAAAGGCATTCCGTCGCTCGTTCATCACTCGCGACGGCGCTCAGAATTCGACCAACGCGCCACGTGAACATTGGTTGCGCTGCAAATTCCGGCTCGGACCCTCTCAGTTCGAGGAATCGACAAGTCCGGTATCCCGATGGCTGCGGCCCGATGCCCGCCGTAGAATCAATAACCCGCCGGGCGCCCTCCGGACGCAGCCGCATGACGAAAAAGAAGGCCCGAAACCGACGGTTTTTACCGGCCTGGATGGCCGCGGGCATGCTGGCGACAGCCGCCGCGCCCTGGCTGGAGGCGCAGTCCACCACCTCGCCCCGGGAGAAACCGACGACCATAACGCCTTCCCAGGAGCCGGTGCCGCTCTTCGCATTGGACCTCGAGGCCCTCCTGACGGCGCCCAACGTTCTCACGGCCTCGATCGACGACGGCGTCTGGACCGTTACGCCGCGACCGCTGCGGCAACGTTCGTCGGCTGGACGTCGCTCCGCAACGAGTAGCGACGGCTTTGTGCGCCCTGCCCACGCACAGGGCGTCGGTATCGCGGGGCGGGGCGGAACCGGCGGTCAGTTGCTTCTTCTGCCCCTGCGAATCATCCCACCGGCGCAACCGGCCACGCTGAAAGCGGCGACGCTGCGGGTTAAGGGCGGCCGCTTCGTCGCCTGGAAGCTGAGTGACCACTCCCTGGCGCCCGGCGCTAACGCCGACCCGACGGACGGGCCGGCGCCGCCCCAACCGTCTGCCGACGATCCGACGTTCGTGCGCGAAGTGGTGGTCGAGCCGGATGGGGCGCTGCGGTGGCGCCTCGATCGCAAAGTGCCCGGCGGTGAGTTAAAGGCCACCGAATCGGGTTATGACCTGAAGATCGATCCCAAGCGCATCGTGACCGTGGTATTCAACGCCGGGTTTCCGCCACCGAAACCCACCGGTGAGCTCACCCGAGAAGACAAGAAAAGGTGGCGCGACAGCGTGGCCGATTACCACCGCGCCACGGCGCAGATCAAGAAGCAGAACGCCGCGGGAATCCGCGCCATGACGCAGCAGGCCAAGGAGCTGCCCGATGAATTCGTGATGGCCATGCCACAACGGATCTGGGCGGTATTCGACGTCGGTTCGCCTCGTGGCAAAATAGTCGTCCATGCCGTGGGGATCCCCAGGTGGCACATCGAATACAGCCACCTGAGGGCGATGCGCGGTGGCACCGGTGTCGGTGCCGGTGGCAGGTTCGGCACCGGGGGCCAGACTGCGGCCCGGGCGATGTTCGCCGTCGCAGGCCGGGAGGATCCCCTGAGTCAGAGATTCGTCGCCCACGCCCTCTCCCGGTCAAACCAGATGGCCCAGATCAAGGTCGACGACGACATGTTCAGGGTCGTCAAGAAGATGATCGATTCGCCGGACACCGAGGCACGCCAGACGGTGATTGCGGGTCTGCTGCGGACGGCGCCCACCGAAGCGACCAATCAGCTGGTGGCCGCGGCGGTGCCGAGAATGGACGAGTCGGCGAAGCTTGACTGGTTGCGTCTGACCCTGGGCGTGCCGTTGGACGATGAATCGCAGGTCCAGCCGGGCGCGCCGGAGCAACCGGGCAGACTGCGACAACGCTTCATGACGCGCATCGCTCCCATGCCCGTGCCGCCGCGGCAATCGTTCACCACGATGTCGCCGGACAGCAGCGGCCGCGCGGCGTTGGCCGTCGCCGCGGCAAACCAACTGCTTCAGGATCCCGAGGGACCTGAGCCGCAAGCCATCATCGAGTTGCTCGTCCGGCACGGGGGACCGAACGACAGCCGCCGCAAAGGGGGCGGGCTTGGCGGGCCGATGGCCGACGACATCCGGTTCGATCGTCTCGAAGGGCCGCGCCGCGACGGCGCGATCGGTGCCGTGGTGCGCTTCGCCGGGACCAGCCCGCTTGCGGCCTACTGGCTCGACAAGCGCCTGCTCGCGGATGCGGCCGACCGGGCGCTGCAGCGACAAACGGTCCAGACGCTGGCGAATGCGTATGGCTGGCACAACGCCTTCACCATGACCTACGAGCGGATGGCCGACGCGATGTTCGGTCGCGCCGCCGACGCAAGCCAGGTCGCGGCGGTCCGGATCGAGGCCCCGATCACGCTCGACTCGGCGCAACACGGCCTGTTCAGTGCCCTGTTGCACGGCGACGCGCAGATCCGCAACCTGGCATGGCGTGCACTGCCACAGTTCACGTTGCCGCACTCGGCGCGAGGCATCCCGGGTCAATCGTCCTCCGGCGCCGAAGACGAAGCCCTGGCGACGCTTCTGACGGTGGCTCGAAGTCAGCGACATCCCTCGCGACAGGTGATCGAGTTTCTGCGCCGCCAGCCGGTGCAGTCACAAGGCACACGGGCACTGGTGTCACTCGCGGCGGACGTCGAATCACCGCTGTCCGCGATGGCCGGTCATGCCCTGATCGGGTCGCGTCGGCCCATCGGCGAGGTGCTGTCGTCGGGCTCCTTTTCGCCGGACGATCTTCACGGCTTTGCCCAAAGTGTCTACGGCGGCGACGGCGAGGCGCCGCGGGTCACCGGGCTGATCCGGTCGGACGATCCGCAGCGACCGATCGTCCGCTGGTTCGCCGACCGCGTCGCGGCGGGTCGGCTGCCGACGTCGGCCGAGTGGGGGCCGAAATACGGCACGACGGATCAATTGGTCGCCCTCGCCGCTTCCTCTAACGCGGTGATTGCGGAGGCCGCCGCCGCGGCTCTGGCGGCGTATGCGGGCGCCGGTGACGACCAGGTGCCCGCGATTCTCAAGGCGATACGGTCTGCCGGCGATTCGCAGCCCGACCGCCTGGAACAGTGGACGCAGTTGCGAGGCGAGATCAATGCGCGTCGCATGCAGGAATCGGCTGGACCCTACATGCTCACGCTTCGGATCTATCCGGCGCCCGAAGGCGCCGCTGCGTTGCGGGCTCGCGGCCCGCTTGGCGTGCCCATGGTGCCATTGCCGGGTCCCATGTCCTACCAGACGCCAGGTCAGGCGGCGTTGGAACCTCCAACCAACGTGCCCCCTGAAATTGATCGCGATCTGGGGATCGTGCACCTGACGGTCGAAGGCCAGACGGTCTACCTGGGCAACCAGACGGTCGCCGCATCGATTCCGGAGGACCACCTGGCCATCGAGATAGAGGATCCGAACGAATTGAAAAACCTGGTTGACGACCTGGGCCAGTTACCGCTGGATGAGTTAGCGGCGATCGAGCTTCTGTCGTTTCAGCAATCGGATTGGCGCGGCGTCTTTGTACTTCCCGACGGCCGCACGGCCGTGTTGCTCCTGCGGCGCGCCCGGACATGAGCAGCGACGCCAGCCCGCATTTCTCACCAGTTTCACCGCCCAGCGGGCGGCTTTGTTCGCTGGCTTCGTCCTCCGTGCGATCCGTCCTCGATCCACCGCGGCGGACCTGCGGAGGATCGCGTGTGCGTCCTCGCCAGCGAACGAACCTGCCTCGCTGGTTTGCGCAGTGTCGCTGGCCGAGAGCGGTCCGAATCTAATCGTAGCGTTCTGAACTGCCTGCAGCAGCACCTGGCTTTGTCGTGCTGCATCGCCGATGCACTGCGACATCGCCTGTTTCGCCCTCCGCACCAGGCTTGCTTCGTCGACGCTCAAACCGCTACGATTGGATTCGGAACGCTCTAGTATCGTAGGCCCTGCCTCGAATTCCAACACCGCTGGTTGTTACACCAACGAGCGGCAAAACTGGTGAGAAATGCGGGCTAGTGTCGCTGCGCCGGATCGACCGATCTCGGTTCTGCACCTGACGGCGGGTTCCGAAGCCGGCGGAATCAGCCGCTACCTGTTTAACCTGTGTCGGGCGATGCACGACGGTGGCCACCACGTCGTGGTCGCCGGCCAGCGCGGAGCATGGCAGAACCTCTTCGACGACGCCCCGTGGACCTGGATCGATGTGCCCCTGCAGCGCGGTGTCCTGGCCCTGCGCCGAAGCGCTGCACATCTGAGCGAGGTTCTGAGCCGGCACCGTGTCGACGTCGTGCACGCGCACTATCGCAAATCGGCC
This sequence comes from Phycisphaerae bacterium, assembly GCA_963577635.1. Lineage (GTDB taxonomy): Bacteria > Planctomycetota > Phycisphaerae > Phycisphaerales > Phycisphaeraceae > CAUZBA01. Next base: position 3,925 of record CAUZBA010000046.1, on the reverse strand, counting down.
CTGGTCGGGCGTTCCGTGGCCCGGCGCGGCAGCCTTCCCCTGCTGTTCACGTTGCATCTGACCGGGATCCCCATGCGCGGTCCGGTCCGATGGTTCAGCGAATTCGGCGATCACGCCCACGCGCCTTCGCAGATGGCACGGCAGTGGCTCATCGATGAGGCCCGGGTGGATCCGCAGCGCGTCACGGTGATCCCGCACGGTGTGGCGCCGCAGGATTTTCCCGTCGCCGACGCCGACCAGCAGCGCATCGCCCGCACCACGCTGGGACTGCCGCTCGACGGGGTCGTGGCTGCGTTCGTGGGTCGCTTCGACGAACCGAAGAACGAAGGATGGATGCTGGACCTCGCCGCCGCGTCCCGTAGATCTCTACCTTCACTGCGCGTCGTCCTGATGGGCGAGGGGCCACACGAGCAGGGGCTTCGTCGCCGCATTCGGTCTGAGGGTCTTTGCGACCGTGTCGACCTGCTTCCATTCGGGGACCCGCTGCCGCTCTATCACGCCTGTGACGCGGTGCTTCTGCCTTCGTCGCAGGAGGGATTCTCGCTGGTCAACAGCGAGGCGATGTGCGCGGGCCGGCCGGTCCTGAGGACGCGGACCGCCGGAATGCAGGAGCACATCGTCGAAGACGTGACCGGTCGCTCCGTACCAATCGACCGGGACGCATTCATCGAAGGTTCCATGCGATTCCTGCGTGATCGAGAGGCGCTGTGCCGGATGGGGTCGGCCGCGGCGAGCCACGTCCGCAAACACCTGACCTTCGAGCAGCAGTTGGGTGAGACGCTCGCACTCTACAGGCGATTGATCGGCACCGGCACGGCGCCTTGAGCGAGCCACTGCACCGCCTTGACTTGACCCCCGCACTGCATTAGCGTGAAGGACACACTCCCCAATCGCAAGGAGGCGATCCATGCGTCAGTCCCAACCCAATTCCGTATTGACGATGGCGCCAATCGTGGCGTTCGTCGCGCTGTGTTCGGCCGTCGGGTCGGCGTCCGCGTCGGACTTTCCCTACTACGGCGTGGTGACGGCCGAAACGGTCGATGTCCAGGCGGGCGCCGGAATGAACTACTACAAAGCTGGCGAATTGCGCCGTGGCGATGTCGTTGAAGTGCACAATCACTTTCATCATTGGTTCAAGATTGCGCCACCTCCCGGCGTATTCAGCTATGTGAAGACGGCATTCGTCGTGCGCAGCGGCGACGGAGCGACTGGCACGGTCACGCGGGACGGTGTCATCGTGAAGACCGCGGCTCTCGACGGCCCGCCCGGGCTCAGTTATCGCCAGCAACGATTTCTGCGTGAGGGTGAGCAGGTGTTCATCGTGGCCGAGGCAGGTGACTTCTTCAAGATTCTGCCCCCGATAGGCGCCTTCGTGTTTCTCGCCCCGGAGACCGTCGCACCGGCGACCGTCGAGCAGGTCGCGGCGGCCGGACTTGTGGATCAACCGCAGGCTGCGAACCCCGATCCGGACTTGCAGGCGGACGTGGCAACGACCGTGACCGACACCAAAGTATCCGAGACCGTACACGAGGCGGCAACGGACGGCGGACGGGCCGCGCCTGCCGCGAAGGCTCCGGCCGCAGCGCCTGCCAGGTTCACGCCCCAGGTGCACGAGCCCGTCGTGGCGAGGCTGCCCGACCGTGTGGCACTCCAACAGAACCCGGCACCGGTGGCTGTCAAAGCCGATGGTCGAGGCGACGATGTGGCGGTGATGCTGGAGGTTCCCGCCGAGTTTTCTGAACCCGCGCCGGCCCTGCCGGACCGTTCGGCGCCGGCGGCCGATCCGGTCGCGACAGTGTCTACGGCACCGGCGGTCCGTCTGCCAACCCCGGCCGCCCGATCGCCGATTCCGATCGAGGCCAACTCACCGCTGGTGGTTCTGGCCGAGAGGAAACTTCAGTTTGCATCTTTGCATCCGCTGCACAAGCAGCCGATCGAGCGGCTGATGAAGGCGTACGCGGACCTGAGTCGGGACAAAACGCTCAGCCGGTCCGATCGCTATCTCGTGCGGACACGGTTGCTTCAACTCGCGCAGCGACAGCACCTGGCGGAGACATTGCAGGACGTTTCGAATTTTCTTAAGGACCACCGTCGTCCTACGGATGAACTGGCTTTTGCCGCCCCGGCCCGCGTTCCGCGCTACGCCGCTGTGGGGAAACTCGTCTCCAGCCTCGTTTATGACGGGCAAACCCTTCCGATGATGTACCGCGTCGTGGAGCCCGGAAGTTTTCGAACACTGGCGTACGTGAGGCCCGGCACAGACGGCCACGCGGCGAAGTACCTGGGCAGGCTTGTGGGCGTGATCGGCGAACCCCGATTTGACGATTCGTTCAAGGCCATGGTCGTGGAGGCCGTGCGCGTGGACCTGCTCGAGCCGATCGAGCAGAATCGCACGACAAGCGTCGGCCGCTGCCTTCTCGGACCGATGCAAGGGCGCCAGATTTGAATGATTGATCCGGCCCCACTGCGAGCCGTTCACATGGCCGTGACACGAACAGCATCGAGCCTGCTGCTGGTTTTGATTCTTCTGTCTGTGACCGGCTGCAAATCGGGGCTGACGATCGGTTCGTGGACGCTGATCGAGTCCAGCCTGCCTCTGAACGCCGGCAAGATCGAGGTGACTCGAACGCTGAGCGGCGATGCCCAACCGACGGAACTCGACCCGATCACGTCAGGACTTCTCCTGGTCGATTTGAGGTCGGGACGCGCGTCATTGACCGACCAGAGCGGTCAGGCTTATCCGTTGCAACTGGACGCCGACACCACCGCGGCGCTGCGTCGCTCCATCTCGGACCGATCGTGGGAGATGTCCCGCGGGCGCCTCAAGCCGAGGAAGGACGCAACGGGTGGGCGCGTCTATGAGATGTTGGTTTACGTCGACGGTGAACCGCTGACCAAGCCCTGCATCTGGCACGTCCCGTCTCGCAAACCGCTGCCCGGCACGCTGGATACCGTCATCGAGATCTACGATCAGGCCGTGCGCCGTGTGCATCCGTTGAGCCGAACGATCAACCTGATCGAATGATCCGCAGGCCAACCGCAGACGCTGAAGAGAAGAGTTGACAGGATCTGCGAGGGCAGGAAATAAAAAAAGCATAAAAACAGGAAAATAGAGGAGCCGGACCACTTTCCTGCTCTTCCTATTTCCTGCTCTAACCCGCATTTCTCACCAGTTTCACCGCCCAGCGGTCAACCAACACCGGGGCGAAAGGTAGAACGGACTGCATCATGCCATGAGAAGTTCGCGCCTTGCCTCACCGACTGGTATGTCCCTGGCAGGCAACTGCTTACCCCACTCGTCCTGCTCCACCTCCGCGATCGCCAGCTTGCGGCGCTGGTATTCGATCAGGCGGTCGAGCCGACGCAGCGAGCCCTTGAGGCCTTCCTCCCGGTAAATGGGGTCCAGCAGCGTATTCGGGATGTACCGGTAGGGGACGTGGCGACCTCCTACTGACGCCCCCCCCGCCTCGCAGACGTATGTCCCGGCGGCTTGGCTCAGGAGGAACCCGGCAGCCGCAGCCCAGTGATTGCCGTCGTCTTCCACGTCGCCATTCACCAGGATGTCGTCCGTATGGATGGCCGGGTACCAGTCGTCATCGTACTCCTCCTCGAAGCTGAACACCTCGGGGCAGGCTTCGGTCGCCCAGCCCAGCGTGCAGCTCGGGGTGCCGCAGCGGTGCATCCACCTGTTCTGGTAGAACTCGGGCACCACCTCGTCCGGATCCTGCCCCCCCCATTGTCAGTTGACGCCGGTCCAGGTGCTTGCCCTCCAGCGTGGCGATCTTGTTCCGCGTCCTGGTCAGTCGATCGACCGACGACCTCAATTCCTCGGCAGTCCAGTACATGGCGTTGCTCCTTGTGTTTCGGTCCAGCTCCTGGACCTCATGGTGTCGATCACGTCCTGCGGCGTCAAACCCTGAAGATA
>CAUZBA010000045.1:0-13457 GCA_963577635.1 Phycisphaerae bacterium | reverse complement strand
ATCTTCCTGATAACGTCACGCATCTCGGCCGTGCTCTGGCTGCATTGATTCGCAAAACACGATCCCAGCAGAATCTGTTGCGATCGTTCTTCAAACATGCACAGTTACCATTGTGATGTGTCAACGTAACTATTCAATGGTCAATAGGCCCTGTCCGCCTGCCCCTCTGGGCGGTCCTTCGCTGGGTACAGCAGCAGGATAACCGCCCGCTGGAACGCGGTTCAAGGTATGGCTCAGCCTGGGGCGTCTCGGGAAGCCTACCTTGGTGAGGCGGCCGGCCCAATCAGGCCCCGTAGACACAGGTGGGAGTACAAACGGGATGAGGCGCGTAGATAAACAAAAACGCCATCACTCAGGAAATCAATCGCGTTGAGTTGCAGATCGCTCGGCTTGCCAGCGGGCTAGGCAGCCGCGAGTTGGTCGAGTGACTGTTATCGCTTCGGATCTCTTCCCCCGTCTCGGGTAAGTCCATAAGCCACAACGACTCCAGCAATGGCACCAGACAAATGACCATCCCACGACACGCCCGGTACGGTGGGGAGCACACCCCACAAGAGCGTCGTCCCATACAAGAATCCCACGATGATTGAGACCATGAGGGGTAGCAACCGCCTCTCCAGGATGCCGGAGGTAATTAAGAAACTAATAAGTCCGAAGACCAGACCGCTGGCCCCGACGTGAACTGCCGACCGGCCAAACAGCCAGAGCAATGCTCCACCCAAAAGGATGATAGCCGCCATTATTTGCCACGACCTTGCTCTCGATCCAGCGAGAAGCATAAGAAGAATGAACAGGGACACGCTATTACTGAGGACGTGGCCAAGACTGCTGTGCAAAAAAGGCATGGTCACCAAACCGGGAAATCCTCTAGCGGTTCGCGGGACGAGCCCTAGTTTCTCTAGCGGCAAAAACAAGTCGAACAAGAACACCGTCCAAACCACGACAATGAACGTGATCACACCGTGTATCTCCTGCCCGATCGTGTGCTGGGGTATTGTCAAATCTTGACGGGGCGGTAAAAAGTCGCCGTATGTGAGCATCTGTGAGGTTCGGAATGGCGCGGGACCTGAAGTCACCGAGAACCAGGTGAATCGTAACGCGTATTGTCAAAAAACTCAACCGACGCTCAAGCTCAGGACGTTGGACGCGGTGTGACCAAACGCTACATCGCCCCGTGCACATCGATGAACCATAAATCCATCGACCGCCTGGCTGTGCTGGTCCAGCGACCTTTGCGCTGGGAAAATCCGGGGATATCGACGGGAAACGCGGCGTTCCGGCGAACGCGAACAGTTGGTTGACCCGTCCACACGTGAATGTTCTTTGGGAATCGAACGTGAATAGTTGGCCGGGCTTGGCTGGGATGAAAGCTTCGCGATGTATTCCTCTGAGGGCGCGAGCTATGCGGCTTGCTTGATCGTGACGATCGGCAAGTGCCGGCGCTGGGCCTGAAAGTGAACGCTTATATCCAAGTGGATGCCTCGCTCGCCATGGACACTTGCCAGCGGCGGCGCACAGGGCGCCCCGTGCGGCCAGCGTGCTCGCGGCTCAAAGCGAGGCTGTCGTTGGCAGGCTCGAGATCGTGGTAGACCTCGTTGGGCGTCTTGCCCACCAAGGCCATGTTGGGGCGATATTCGTTATACCAATCAGCGTAGAGGATAAGTTCGCAACGGAATACATTAGGCCGCAGTGAAATGAGAATGCGTCGTGAGCATTCGGACTTGAGCGTGAGGATGAATCGTTCCAGAATCGCCAGGCTGCCATGTTGCCCGATAGCAGAATTGCCTTGTCCAACTCCGCCTCATCCAGCAGTTTCTTGAGCCGAGCGTTCTCACGCTCCAGATCCTTCAGCCGTTTGGCCTGGTCCATCCGCAGACCGCCATACCTCTTTCGCCACCGGTAGTAGGTCTGCTCGGTCACCTCAAGCTTCTTGCAGACCTGAGGGACCTTCAGTCCTCTTGCCAGTTCAACCTCCGCCTCCCTCAGCTTTTGGATGATCTGCTCAGCGCCCTACCGTTTCTTGGCCATGATCCTTGCCCTCCCCTGAATGCGTCCATGACGAATTCACTAACATTCGACATGGACTCGTTTCAGGGGGCAAGGTCACTTGAACCCAAAAGATTGGGGATACGCCCACTCTATCCACATCATATTTCCGATTTGAGTCGTGTTCGGCATCGCCGCCGCATCTCTATGCCACCAACACAACTCCTTCCCTCAGCGATTCAAGCAAAATCACCTGCGCGTGTCTAAACGTGTGCGCGAAAGTGCCGTTGCTTGCGAAAGATAGCGATCTCGCAGGCGTAGCGGCTCGAATGACGGGTTGTTTGCAAATTGGGCAGATGAGGCATGCTGACTCAAAGTAGAAACTGAGGTGCGCCGGAAGTTTGTTCAGTAATGAAAATAAAGCTACTGATCAGCCGCAAATCCCGTCGTATGCTATCGGAAATATCGCTTCGCCCGTCTCTCCCCAAGAGTGTTAATCTTCTTATCGCTGATCAGCCGTTTCAGCGCGGCGCTTACCACAGTCCCATCAGAAATATCGACTGCTTTACAAATACCACCGAAAGTCAACGCGTCACGTCTGCCCTCTGGCACCGCAGCAAGCACCTGTGAGGTATGCTCGTTGGATATTTTGTCAGCGCCCCCCTTTCGCGCTCCAGCAGCATTCCCATTCCCATTCCCGTTGAGGCTAAACTTCAAACCTGCCTCACGTGCAGCATGAGTGAGTCCGATTCTTATAGCTTCGTCCAATGATTCCATCTGCTGCTTGACAGACTCGATCTGGCGGTCGAAATCATCACGCTGCGTCTGTAGGGCTTCGATGCGCTCTTGCATCGCGTTTTTCTCATTCGTTGCAGTTTCAGCAGCCTGTTCGAAAACGGGGGCGAACACATTAGCGTAATCGGAGGTCTTGGTGGACATCTATAGCTTCTCCAAACAAACCCCTATGTTGTAATTCTGCTACGACGAGCAGCAGGAGAGGGAGGATAACGATGTGAAGGCAGATGTCAACAGAGGAAATCCCTGCGACGTACTCGGGGCGATCAACTCGTTGGCCACGGCCCACTTGAAGATCCTTTTCACGGCCCCGATCAGATCGTTGATCGTCGTACGCGCCAGGCCCCGCTCGATCAGCGACTGGCGGACGGCCATCAGCGCCCTGGGCCCGAACGAAGTGGCGGGCGTCGATCCGTAGAGACTCTTCAACGGACGGATCGCCGCCTTGATCTTCTGTCGCGTGTCCTCGCCGTACGTGGGCTTCGCGTACCGCCAGTACTCGGCGATCACGCTCGTGACCGTGAGCGTCGCGCCGTCGTCCGTAGCGTTGCGCAGCGGAATCGAGCGCCCGTTGGCTAGCCACTCGGCAATGGTCCTGTCGCACCTCTCCTGCGTGAGTGGATCACCGTAGCGTCCGAGCCAGACGTATCGGCCATCGATCTTGACGAACGCCTGACCCTTGTGATGTCTGCAGATCTTTGGGAAATGTTTCTTGAGCTTCGGCATGATGCGGCTCCGAAAAAAGTAGGGTCGACCCTACTGACTTCGTCTGTCGCACCACCGAAGGTGGGTATAGCTAAACGTGCGATTCGGCAAAACTTACGAGAATCGGGGTGACTGGACGCCAGTTGAACTTTTCCTTCGGGACACGGACGGATTCGCAGATTTTGATAACTACCGAGGGTGCATCAAGCAGCTTCTCGGTGGTACGCTTTAAGCAGACCGCCGAGGTACTCACGGCAATGGATCGCTCACTTGGCAAGAGCTCAGGTTAACCCTCATCCGCTTCTGTCAATTCGACACTCGATTACCTGATCTCGGCCGCTTAGGCCATAGCCGTAACGACCGGCTGGGACGAAGGACAACGTGACCAACGCATCCGCAATTGCGCGATCGGCGTGGCCGAGCCGAACTTAAATGGGCCGATTCAGGACCGAGACCGTCGTTCAAACGGCCGACCAACCGGTTATCGGGACGTTCCCCTCCCGGGAGCCTTCGAATTCTTCCGGGAGGGGCGCTATAATGGGGCACAAAGAGCCTGGTAATGGTAATGTAGCCGTGTCGAGTTAAAATGAGACGGCTTCAACAATCCCGATGATTCGGGACTAGATGTACAGGTAATACACATATGATGGCCAGCACCCCGCACTCGTTCCGGCAACTTCTGTTGACCGCCCTCATGGCGGTTTCAATGGCGGTGATGCCACTGGCGAGTGTGGGCCACGAGTCCGAAGACGGCGAGCACCTGGTGTGCGTGGAGACAATGCAGGCCCGCGAGTCTTCCTGCTGTCCTGCGAAACCGATACAGGTGGCGTGCTGCGACGGCGAATCGCACAAGCTGCCCCGAAAGAGTCCACACGGTGAATTGGATTCCCTACCGGTCCCCTGCGGCGATGAGGGTGATTGCTCCTGCTGTGTGACGATCAGCTCCCCGGTGGTCCTGGGGATGATGTTTCTTTCCGACCGGACGGTCGCGGACACCGCAGTCCACCGCTTGATGACTGTCACGCACACACCGGACCGCCGCGGCTGGCACCACCGGCTCCTGCGACCACCCATCTGCTGATCGCATCTCTCCGTGCCGGCGTCGCCTCTGCGCGGCGAGGCACGTCGTGACTCGTGTTGTCGGTCGTCGTCACCCTACCCGTTGGTGATCGCACCGACATTTCGATCTCTCACGCATCATTGAAGTGGATCTCGAATCGTGGAATACCGCGATCTGTCAAACGCATCGAACGCTGTGGCGGCCACCTCATCACAGGTCATGCCACCAAAGCGGCGCTGGCTCACCCGCACGGCCCTGCCGGTCCTGGTGCTGCTGCTGAGCGGCGGGCTGCTCGCCTACGCGGCGCGTGACGCGCTCCGTCCGGCCATGCCGGTCCGCGTCGTGCGCGTCGTGGCCACCGAAAGCGCCGGGCGCGGCGGCACCACGCCAAAGCCCGGCGCCGCAGCGGTGAGCGTCCTGGCGCCGGGCTGGGTCGAGCCGGATCCCTATCCAAACTACGTCACGGCGCTGACCGGCGGCATCATCGAACAGATCCTGGTCCTCGAAGGCCAGCCGGTCACCGCGGGGCAAGTCGTCGCCGAGATGGTCGATGAAGATGCCCGACTGGCCGCCGCGCGGGCCGGCGCCGAGCTGGAGCGGCGCGAGGCCCGACTCCGGGCAGCGCAGACCCACTGGGAACACCCCGTCGCGTTTCAACGCGCCGTGGCCGTCAACGAAGCGCTGCTGGCCGAAGCCAAGGCGGAACTGGCGCGGGTCGATGCAGTCGTGGTCCAGCAGAAGGCTAAGTTGCGCGAATCGCAGGTGGCGTACGACCGGTTGAGCAGGCTGCTGTCCAACGCCGTAGCGAAGCTGCAGGTCGAGCAGGCGCGATACGAGGTCGACGCCCAGCGGGCACTGGTCGATGCGTCCGAAAAACAGCAACCGGTGATCGAAGCGAGGATCAGCCGCTACGAAGCCGAGGTCAAGGCCGCAGAGGACGATCTGCGCCTGCGTGTCGTTGCGCGCATGGCCCTCGATGAAACTGAGGCATCCGTCAAGGAAGGACAGGCAGCGCTTGACGTCGCCAATCTGCGCCTGGCGAGGATGAAGATTGTGACCCCGGTCGCCGGTATCGTGATGCAGCGCCTGGTGGCGCCGGGCGCAAAGGTGATGTTCAACATGGATGACCATCACTCGGCGCACGTGGTTCACGTGTACGATCCCGAACGGCTGCAGGTCCGCGTGGACGTCCCGCTCGGCGATGCCGCCAAGGTCGGCGTCGGGCAGCATGCGCAGGTCGTCGTGGATGTGCTTCCGAATCGACACTTCACCGGCCGCGTCACACGGATCGCGCACCAGGCCGACATCGGCAAGAACACGGTGGAGGTCAAGGTGGCGATCGAAGATCCCTCGCCCCTGCTGAAACCGGACATGCTCGCGCGTGTGAAGTTCTTCACCGCGCCGCCGGGTGGCGGCGCGGTGCCCGCCGACTTCTCGGCGCTGACCGTCTACGCCCCGCAGCGCGCGGTAAAGGGCGCGGCCGATCAATCGCATGTCTGGGTGATCACTCCGGGCGAGTCGCGCCTGCGCCGCCAGGCGGTCAAGCTCGGCGTCGCGCGCGGTGACGGCTGGATCGCGGTGACCGACGGTCTGCAGCCGGGCGACGTACTGGTCGACGAACCCGGCTCCAACCTGCAGGAAGGCCAGCGCGTGACGGTAAGCGAAGAGGACGACCAGGACGATTGAACAGCCGCCATCAAGGCGAAGGCACAAACATGACAATGATCCGATGCAACCATCTGACGAAGCAGTATCGCAAAGGCGATCACGTCATCCGACCTCTGGACGATCTGATGCTGGAGGTATCCACGGGGATGTTCCTGGCACTGATGGGACCCAGCGGAAGCGGCAAGACGACGTTGCTGAACCTGATCGCCGGGATCGACCAGCCAACGTCCGGCACGCTCCTGATCGACGGCCAGGACATCGCCCGACTTTCGCGCAGCAGGCTGGCCGCCTGGCGGTCACGGATGGTTGGATACATCTTCCAGCTCTACAACCTGGTCCCGGTGTTGACCGCGTACGAAAATGTCGAGTTGCCGCTGTTGCTGCACCCGATGACGCGCAAGCGGCGTCACGAGCGCGTGGCCGAGGCGCTGCAGTTGGTCGGTATCGCCGATCGCCACAACCACTACCCGCGACAGCTTTCCGGTGGTCAGGAACAGCGCGTGGCCATCGCGCGTGCCATCGTCACGGAACCGAAGATCATCGTCGCTGACGAGCCGACCGGAGACCTGGACAAGCCTTCGGCCGGAGCGGTCATGCAGTTGCTCCAGCGGCTCAACCGCGAGTTGCACAGCACCCTGATCGTGGTGACCCACGATCCGGCAACGGCACACTACGCAGACACGACGCTGCACCTGGAAAAGGGCCGTCTGATCGAATCTCCCGGCGCGACGATGCAGGTGAACGAACGGGAGCAGCAGGTGACACGATGATCGCGCCGAAGTACATTCCGCTGGTGTTCAAGCAAGTCGTGCGCCACCCGGCACGCAGTCTGCTCACGGTGGGCGGCGTGGCCACGGCGATGTTTCTGTTCGTCGCCGTGCAGGCCATGCAGCGTGGCGTGCACGCCGCCACCACCCAGTCCGCCGCCGACAACACGCTCGTGGTCTACCGCGAGGACCGATTCTGCCCCTTCACCAGCCGGCTGCCGCAATACTACGTCAGGAAGATCGAAACGATCGTGGGCGTGCGCAGCGTCGTACCCGTAAAGATCGTCGTCAACAACTGCCGGGCGAGTCTGGACGTCGTGACCTTCCGCGGCGTCCCGCGTGACCGTTTCGTCGATCACGCCGCGGCGCAATTCGATGTGATCGAAGGGTCGGCCAGCGCCTGGGGCCAGCGCAGCGACGCGGCTTTGCTCGGCGAGACGCTGGCCAGGCGCCGCGGGCTCAAGATCGGCGACCGCTTCGACGCCGCGGGCGTCACGAGCTATGTCGCCGCCGTGTTTCGATCGGACCAACCGCAACACCAGAACGTCGCTTACGTCCACCTCGACTTTCTGCAACAGACCGTCGACCGGAGGCTCGGGACCGTGACTCAGTTCAACGTCCAGGTGGACGATCCGTCCCGGCTCGACGCCGTGGCTGCGTCGATCGACAGTTTGTTCAATCACGCCGAGCATCCGACAACCACGCGTGCCGAGAAGGCGTTCGTCGCGTACGTCGCCGCCGACATGATCGAGCTGATCCACTTCACCCACTACCTAGGCTGGGGATGCCTGGCCGCGGTGCTGGCACTGGTCGGCAACGCCATCGTCATGAGCGTGCAGGACCGGATCAAGGATCATGCGATCCTGCAGACACTGGGTTACCGCGGCGGCCTGATCGGCCGGTTGATCGTCAGCGAGGGCATGGTGCTCGCACTGATCGGCGGCGCGCTGGGCACCATCGGGGCCCTGGCCGCCATGCAGTGGAATCGGTACAGCCTTTCGGTCGACGGCCTGAGCATCCCGATCGAAGCGGACACCACACTGCTGCTGACCGGCCTGCTGATTGCTGCGGTGCTCGGCGTTCTGGCCACAGTGATTCCCGCGTGGCAGGCGTCGTGCAGGTCGATCGCCGAATGTTTCCGCGCTGTGTAAGGAACCCACATCCGATGCGCCTATTGCCGTTCGAGTACGCCGTACGCAATCTGGGTCGCTCGCCCGCGCGCCTGGCGATGAGCCTGCTGGGCAGCACGCTGGTGGTCATGCTCATCATGGCGGCGACGGCGTTCATCCGCGGCATGGAGCTCAGCCTCACCCAAAGCGGATCGCCCGGCAATGTCATCTTGCTCGGGGCCGGCAGCGAAGAGAGCATCGAGCGCAGCGAGATCGCCGCGTCGGTGCCCGGCCAGGCCACAGCGAGCATCCGCGGGCTCCGGACGCGGATGGGCGTGCCGTTCGTGTCGCCGGAAGTCCACATGGCCCTGGGCGTCGGCACCCGTGCCGACGAGCAGCCCCGTACGCAGGTAGTCTTTCGCGGCGTGACGCTGGCAGCATTTCTGGTCTACCCGCAGGTGCGGCTCGTTGAAGGCCGCACCTTCAACCCCGGCGAAAACGAGGTGATCGTCGGTGCCCTGGCTTCGACGCGGCTGGGTCTTGCGGACGAAAGCCTCGGCGTCGGCCGCAGCATCTGGGTCGACGGGCAGGCGCGCGAGATTGTCGGCCGGTTCGAGGCGCCCCACACCGTGATGAACGCCGAGATCTGGTGCGGGCTGGCGAACCTGCAGATTCTCACACGCCGCGATACGCTCTCCTGCGTCGTGCTGAGCATGGGTGACGGTGAGTTCGCGGATGCCGAAGCGTTTACTGCGTCGCGGTTGGATCTGGAGTTGATCGCGATGCGGCAGACCGAATATTACCGCAAGCTGACAGAGTTCTATGCGCCTGTTCGCAAAATGGTCTGGACCACGGCCCTGCTGATCGCGCTGGGCGGCATCTTTGGCGGGCTGAATACGATGTACGCGGCTTTCGCCGCTCGCGTGCGCGAGGTGGGCATGCTCCAGTCACTGGGGTTTGGGCGCTGGGCCGTAGTGGCCAGCTTCGTACAGGAATCGGTGCTCGTCGCACTCACTGGGGCACTCATTGGCGCGTCACTCAGCCTTTGGCTGCTCGACGGCGTGGCGGTCCGATTCTCGATGGGTGCGTTCGGCTTGAACCTCGACGCACCGACCATAGCCGTCGGCCTGGTTGCCGGCCTCGTGCTCGGCCTCGTCGGTTCGTTGCCACCGGCGATGCGGTGTCTGCACTTGCCGATCACTGAATCGCTCAAGTCGGGGTAGTGCTGTCGTGACGTCACGAAGCGATGCCGTCCTGAAACCTTCAATGACAAGGAAAGACAAGATGCGAATCGTTCACTTAAAGCTGTTCACCGTCACGCTGCTGACCGGCACCGTCTGCATCGCGCTCACGGGCTGCGATCAGGATTCATCGGCGCCCACGGGTAACTCCGGTGGAACGATCTCCACCAGCGCCTCCCTGCCCGACGGCCTGATCCTGGCCGCGGCCCCGCCCGGCGCTACACCCGTGGCCGAACTGAAACGGACGGCGAAGGAGGGCGAACAGGTCGTGATGCGCGTTGTCGTCGGCGGGCGCAAAAAACCGATCGTCGAGAACCGCTCGGTCATGACCGTCGTGGACGTCGGCTTGAACAACCAGTGCGTTCTCCCCGGTGACTCGTGCAAGACCCCTTGGGACTACTGCTGCGCCTCACCCGAGCAGCTTAGGCCAAACCTGGCCACGGTGCAGATCGTCGACGATCAGGGACGGCCGTTGGCGATCGACCTGCTCGGAGCGTCGAAGCTCGAGCCATTGGCCGTCCTCGTGGTGAAGGGCAGCGTCGGTCCGCGACCGGATCCCGGCACATTGGTCATCAACGCGAGCGGTCTGTTCGTCGAGTCCACACCGTGACCGGCATCGCCTACTACTCCAGGAGTGCGCCCCTTCTGCGGCGCACGTTGCGGCTCTGCGGATCGTGCCTCGTGCTGCTGCTGCCCGCATCGTGCGCGGTGTCCCCTCTGGCCGAATCCTGGGTTGAGCCGCGCGCCCTGGAACGCGAGACGCCGACATGGCGGCCGCCGGTACGCACCGAAACCACGCAGCGCGACGATCCGCTGCCGCGCCCCGAAGCGCCCCGGGACACGCTGACGCTGCGTGAATCGGTCGCTCTGGCCCTATTGCACAACCCCGCGCTGTCCGCCTATGGCTGGGAGGTCCGGGCCGCCGAAGCGAGGGCCATCCAGGCCGGTCTCTCGCCCAATCCGCGCATGGGCTATCGCGCCGAGAACCTGGGCGGCCCCCACGGCAACGACCTTTTCATGCGCCAAACCGTCCGCCTCAGCCAGGTCATCGAACTGTCGGGCAAACGCCGCAAGCGTGTTCGACTGGCGCAGGCCGATCAACGCCTGCGGGCCTGGGATTTCGAGGCCCGGCGGATCGAAGTGGTCACGCTGGCGGCGCGCCGGCACGTGGAGACCGTGACCGCACGGCAGCGCGTCGAGCTGGCCGAACGAACCTTGAAACTGGTGACGCATGTCCACGAGATTGTCGACCAGAACGCCGAGGCCGGCGTCGTGCCGACCTCCGAACGCGACAAGGCCATCGTCCGAATGTCGATCGAACGCATCGCCCTGGAAAATGCAAGGCACCGGCTCGCCGCCGCCCGTCAGGCACTGGCGTCCACATGGGGTGGTGACCGGCCCAACTTCCAGCGCGCCGTCGGGGATCTCGTGGAGCTGTCCGTGGTGCCCGACTTGGAGCATCTGCTTCCGCTGGCGCGAAACCATCCACGCCTGGCGCGATGGTCGGACGAGATCGAGCAGCGCCGCCGCGCCGTGACTCTCTCCCGCTCCAAGGCGGTTCCCGATGTCACCGCCGGTGCCGGCGTGCGGCATTTCCCCGATGCCAATGAGGTCGCTGCTGTCCTGGAGCTGTCGGTGCCCTGGCCGCTGTTCGATCGCAACCAGGGCCGAACGCTTGAGGCCCGGTATGCCCTGTCGCGGGCAATGGCCATGCAACGCGAGGCGAACGCCGCCCTGCACGAGGAGCTCGCTGCGGCCCACGCCGACGTTGCTTCGGCCGCCTTCGCTCTCGACACGCTGCGCGAGCAGACGCTGCCCGCGGCCCGGGCGGCTTTCGATGCGGCGAGGGACGGCTTCGAAAAGGGCACGACCGATTATCTGAACGTGCTCGACGCCGAACGCACGCTCGTGGACGTCGAGCGTCACCTTATCGACGCCCGCGAACGCTACCACAAGTCTGCCGCCACACTTGAAGGGCTGATCACCACGCCGCTGGAGGACGCCGCGCGGTAGTAACGCCGAACATGCCCGATGACCCAGACCAACCTTGCGATTTGCCCGCCTCGGAGCCGAAAGTACGTCTCCTGCAACTTCTCAGTTACACGTGGCGAAAGGAGTGAGGTGGACAATGGTTTAGCCTCCTCAGCTATATCCGGTTGCTCAGGGCAAACTGGTAACTCATCTATTGTCATCTTCGTATTCCATCTGTTGCGCCGCGCAACAGCGGCGCAACCTTCGATACCTACGCTCTGCACTGATTGACACCCAGAACCCGGACGGTCAACAGTGCTCAGAAGGGATGCCAACAACCCGATACACGCTGATGACACCGCTCGCGTCAGCGTTCCTGACGACGCTCCTGATTGGATCACTCCTGATCTTATCGCGGACACACTCAACACGTGGCAATCCCACTTCCCGGAAGCGTTGACCGCGGAGGACGCGGTGGAAATACTCCTTAACGTGGCAAGATTGTTCGACGCGATGGAGTTTGATGCATAGCAGAACGATACGCAGCCCTAGCGCGAGTGCCCAGCCGCGAGCAGCAGCGCGAAGGATTTTCACTTGAAGTGCAGGAAGATGCGCTGCTGCGCTATGCGCACCAGCGAGGCGGCACGATCGTCAAGTTCTACAAGGTCGCTGAGACCGCCAGCAAACATGAGGAACGCAAGGCGTTCAAGGACCTGCTCGCCTATTCCAAGAAGAACGCCGAGAAGCTCGATGGCATCTTGTTCCTGAAAGTCGATCGAGCCGCACGCAACCTGTTCGATTACGTCGAACTCGAACGGCTTGAAGCAGATTACCGAGTGCCGGTGATCTACGTGACCTTGCCCCCTGAAACGAGTCCATGTCGAATGTTAGTGAATTCGGCATGGACGCATTCAGGAAAGGGCAAGGTCAGTCAGATGACCGTTGGGATGGACGGATCTCTGAAGCAGAGAGAAGCGGCTCCTGCCTCTGACGGAGCCGCTGAGAAATCCATTCCAGTGTTAACTCCCCGAGCGGGGAGTTTGCTCTGGAATGGAATCCGGGAAGGGTTCTGGGTGAGGGTGTTGTGGGCGGCATGATTTCAGGATGAGACCCGTCCCAACTCCAGGGGCGACCTGGAGCGGGGCACGTCTTGACCCTGGAGACCTCTCGGGCGACCGTCATTTGCCCGTTCTCAACGTCATTCGGCGTGTTCCAATCTGTCATTTCGGAATACTCCGAGATTGCTGCCGACTTTGCGCTGTCCACCGCTCGGCCGGTTCAGGATTTCGACGTGCCTTTTCCGGGGATTCCACCGGGCCATGGTCGTGGAACCTCCGCCGTCCATGTTGATCCCGTTGTGCGCACCGTAATGGAGCAGCCACTCGCCGACTTCGCGCACCGTGGCGCCATGGCTCGCATCCTGGCGTCCGTCGATCACCAGGAGAAATAGAAAGCGCTTTTCCTTGCAGAGGCCATAACCGGTCCTGGGATGAAGCGTCTTGTCGGGCGGCGTCGGCTCTCCCTTGACCAGGCAGAAGGAGAATCCGCTTACGGCCAGTTCGATGCCGGAGAGGTCGGTTTCGCTGTCAGTGATCATCATGTCCGGGCGGCCCTGTTTGTCGATGACAAGCGATGGATGGCCATCGGCGGGCGAAACCAGCACGCCGCCGGATACTGTCAATCCGAGACGGTCCGCGTAGGGCGTATGCACGCGGGACTTGAAAGGGCTCCACGGCTGGGCATTCACGGCCACGAGCATGTATCGTGACGCGGCCCGCGACCGCCGGATAAACTGCGCCGTGGTTTCGCGCTTTGTCCGAATGATATATTCGTCGTACTTCTCACCCTGGTGATCCGGCATCGGACGGCCCCAGCCCTCCGCGCGGCCGGTGGCGGCCAGATGCAATGTGGGATTCCGGGTATCGATTCTCATGACATGCAGGCGCAACTTGCGCCGCTTCTCGGGAGAAAAACCCTTGCAGTGCGGGCATTGCAATCCCACCGCATGATCAAGAACAAGCGCCGCGTGGGCATAGGCAATGCCATCGCTCAGATCTCGTGCCGTGGTCCAATCGTACGTGCCCTCCTGTGCCTGTGCCTGTGCCCAAAGGCCGAACGTCAGCAGGACAATCCCGGTCCACATGAAACGCATGGT
>CAUZBA010000044.1:0-13640 GCA_963577635.1 Phycisphaerae bacterium | reverse complement strand
GTGCCTCATCGTGAACTGATCGACAAGCTCAGCCGCTGTCACGCGTGCGCGCTGCTGAGCCTGTGGGAAGGATCGGCGATATCAACGTTCGAGTGCCTGGCATCGGGTTTGCCCGCGATCGTGACCGAAAATGCCGGCTCGGTGGTGCGTGACGGAATCGACGGGTTCATCGTGCCCGCGTGCGACAGTGACCGCGTTGCCGAATGTCTCCTCGAGCTGCGCGACGAGCAGCGACGCCGGGAGATGTCCCGTAACGCGACCGGCCGGGCCGGACAATTCAACTGGGCGCGGTATCAGCGTCGGCTTTGCGAGTCGTTGCGCCTCCCGGGCGGGGTGGCGTCGACGCCAGGATAGGTGGTTGATGCGCTGTCTTGTGTTCGAGCCGTCACGTCACGGTCATCGATTCAGCTATCTTCGACACCTGGTCGAGGCGATCGCCGAACTGGCGGACGAAGTCATCGTCACCGTCAACCGCAGCGCGCCGGGCACCGCCGAATATCGCGAGCATGTCGAGCCGATTGAGCCACGCGTGACGGTCGACTCGTCGATGCCGCAGGGCGAAGGGCTTTCCACGATTGATTTCTGTCGTCACGCTTTGACCGCGCTACGAACGGTCGTCCGGGACCATCGGCCGGACCACGTGTACGTGCCCTCCGCGACCGGTGTCGCACAGATGCTGGGGCTGGCCCGACTAGTGGGGATTAACCCGTTTCGCGGCGGGGTGGAATCCGAATGCGTGACGCTGCGCGAACCGTTCGCCTATCCTTCGCCGACGACCAAAAGATGGCTGTTCGCGAGACTGTCACTGCGCGCCGCAGCACTCGCACCCTGGACGGTCGTGCACCACATCGATCCACTGCCGTTCGAAGAACTGCAACGGCGAGGCGGGCGGTACGCCCGACGCAGCAGGCTGCTGCCTGAGCCCGTTGAGACGATCACCGCCATGGAATCGCAAGAAGCGCGCCGCAGGTTGGAGATCCCCGAAACGGGTCGATATATCGGCCTCGCCGGCTTTCTGGATCTGCGCAAGGGCACGGACCTGCTCATGCGGGCCTTCGCGGATGCACCGAGACGCCACGACGACCGCCTGCTGCTCGTCGGTCGCATGGCCGACCGCATCAGATCGATGCTCGAAGGCGAATACGCCTCACTGGTGAATGACCGCAGGATTATCGTCATCGACCGCTTTGTCAGCGACGAAACTTTCGCAACATCGCTCTCGGCGATGGATGTCGTCGCGGCCTGCCATCCGCGTCAGATCGGTTCGTCGGGGATCGTCGTGCGGGCCCCCAAGGTCGGGCGGCCCCTGCTGGGGTCCGATTTCGGCTGGGTCGGGCGCATGATCAACCGATTTTCGCTGGGTCGGACGTGCAATGTGCGTGACCACGATGCCCTGGTTGCCGCCGTGGGCACATCACTGCGTGACGCCGAAGAACCTCGTCTCAATGAGGCGGCCCGGCGCTTCCTGAAGTTTCATACCGTGAGCAACTTCGCCGCGTCGATCTCGCAGAATCTCCGCGAGCGCCTCGGCCGACCTGCGGCCGACGGTCTGCGGACCTGGCAGTGGGTGAACGAGCCGCTGGAGGGCGCCGACGGTTGCTGATCAGCCGTCAATACGACACGGCACGGATTGGGCGTTGGGGACGAAGCCGTCGGCGATGGGATAGTTCGCAAACTGAATCGTGTAGTGCTCTTCAAACCATTCCTGAATGTCGCCCATCGCACTGTCGTCATACGACGGGGCCACGAAGAACGTGCGGCCGTCCGGGCTCTGCTTGAACTCGCCGTCGTCGATGACGATGCAGCCGGCTTTGATCACGTAGCGAGGGAACTGAAACATGCGCCGACGATCATCATCTGGCTGGTATAGCGTGATGTCGGCGTCAGCGCCGGGACCGAGGTGGCCCTTCTGCTCGAGGCCGAGGATCCTCGCGGGACCGGCCCGGGTGATAATGGCAATCTCGTAGAGGGAAAATTCCTTATCCATGTCGCGAAGCGGGCTGCGCTTTGCCACCGCGGGATGCACCTGCTCGAGCATCTCGCGGCGCAGGGCGCTACTCATTAATAGCGACACGACCTCCGGATAGGCCTGGAAGTTGCCGCCGTTGGGATGGTCGGTACTCAGGACGACCTTCCACGGGTCGTCGACGGAAAGGAACCACTCGAGGCCGATGGCCCATTGCATCGCGTGAACAAAGCTCTGGTCCTTGTAGGTGATGGGCACGATGCCGCAGCCTTCCTCCATTTCGCTGTCGCCGCTGAACCACTTATTGCCGGTCACCTTGTGCAGGTAATAGCCCAGGGGGCCGTCGCCGGTCAGAGAAGTCGTTTCCCCGAAGAGCACCTGGCCGACGTCAATCGTCAGGTTCGGATGGTCGTTGACATACCGTGCGAGCGGTTGGACCTTCGAACCGAAGCGGGCCGTGTCGTTCGGCTCGCCGCCGTAACTGTGGAACTGGATGTGCGTCAAATGGGCGCGGCGATCCTCGAGGGCCTCCATCGTGTCGCGAGTCGTTGTCCAGTTGCCGGGCAGACCCAGATTGTTGCAATGGATGTGCACCGCGTGGGGCAGGCCCATGTCCTGCGCCACGTCCGCGATGTTACGGATGATCTGCCGCGGCGTGACGTCGAAACCGGTCACGGTGTCGTCAATGGTGCGGACGTCGCCGCCGCCCTGTTTCCAGACCTCGACGCCGCCCGGGTTTACCAGCTTCAGCGCGTAGGCCCGCGTCGCGCCCAGAAGCCAGGACAAATAAGCTCGCAGACGGCCGGTCTCGCCGTCACGGATCTGCTGCATGCAGTAGTGGTTATTGCCGACTAGAACGTACATTCCCTTGTCGAGCACCGGTGTGTCGTGAAGCTCTTCGTGGGCGTGTCGCGCGAACAGCGGGGGGATGGCGGCATCGAACGCCGTCGTGTAACCCATCCCGGTGTAGAGATAGCCTGTCGCGAACGTGCTCGGCACGCTGCCGCCGGTTCCCGATCGCGTGTGCTGCGAACGCATAACCGGCTTGGCATGGCGCTTGTCCTCGGGGCGCATCTTTCGGGCCACGTTGACCTTAGGGCCGGCGATGTGGCAGTGCATGTCCACGCCGCCGGGCATGATCACGAGGCCCTGGGCGTCCAGCGTCCGCTGCGGGCGCGTGTCCGGACCGGTCGGAGCGGCGACGATCCGACCTTCATCGATCCAAAGGTCGCGAATTTCGCCGTCGACGCCGTTCGCGGGGTCGTAGACGGTACCGTTGGTTATTTTCCAGAGTGGCATGATTTATGGAAGCGACCCGCCACGGCGGGTAAACTCCGCGACGGAGCGACGGAGCGACGGAGGGGGGATTAGACCAATGACATTCGGACCGTTGTCGGCGTCTATCGAGTGGTGCAAGGTAGTTTGATCTTTGATTGGCGTGACTCTGAAAACTCGGATCACGAGGACGGCCCCGTACCGCCACCCTTCGTCGCTTCGTCGCTTCGTCGCTTTATCGCTTCGTCAATTTTCTTCAACACTTCCTCGTCACTCGGAAACGGCGACTCCAACGCAGGTCTCAGGGGAATCGGAACATCATCCATGCGATAGACGGTCCCCGCCGTGTTGATGCCGTACGTGGCAGTGGTGAAGTGCACCGTGGCGTGTTGCGCCGTGATGCTCAGTTTCGGGTCGAGCACCACGGTGGGGATGCTTCGAAGGTGCTCGCGCGCCGGTTCGGGGAAGTTGGCGAGGGGATCGGCGGCAATGATCAACGCCGCGTCGGCCTCGCGGCGCACCAGGGTGTCCACGGTCGTGAATTCGCCCGGATTGAATCGAGGATAGCCGCGGCCCAGCGAGACGCCGAAGGGATAGCCGGTGGTCCAGGCGACCACGTTGTCCGCGCCGGTCACGTTGCCATGGCCGCGCATCGGTTTTGCCGTAAATCTCGTGAAGCGGTTCAGATCGCGGGCAAGAGCCAGGGCCGCTTCGGCAGTGATGTGCTTACCGCGGGTCATGGCCAGGCCCATGCCGAAGAAAAGGACACCGAAGCGGCACGATTTCATTCGCTCGGTTAAATCTACGAGAACCTCGAGCGGCACGCCCGTCTGACTCTCGATCTCGTCGGCGTCAATCTTGACACCCTTGACCAGCGCCCGAAGTGCCCAGAGGACCTCGAAATCCTTTCGCGGACGGACGGGAATGAAAATGTCGGCCGCGGCGGCGCTCTTGGTCTTGCGCACGTCGACAAGGACGACCGTGCGGTCCTTCCGCCCGCGCGGCACGAAGCGCCCCTTGGGCATGGTGGAATACTTGGAGAAGTGACGCGGATGTGAATCCGCGGGATTCGAACCCCAGAAAATGACCAGGTCTGCTCTGTTCTTGACCTCACCGAGCGTGCACGTGATTTCGCCCACGCCCTGAAATGCCATTCCGGAAGGTCCGTGGCAGACCGAGGTCGTGGTGTCCACGCAGGCCCCGATCCGATCGGCCACGGCCAGAGCGACGCGCTGTGCCTCGCACGTGGTATCGGACAGGCCGTAAACGATCGGGTACCGGGCCCCGGTCAGGATCCTCGCGGCGTGATCGGCGGCCTCGTCGAGTTCCGCGGGGCGGGAGTCGATCGTCGCGGCGGGTTGATCCTCGACGGCATCGTGGTTCAGGAACCACGCCTTGCCCAGGACGCATGCGTTCTTGGCCTTTGTGATGTGGTTGTCTTCGACCGTCAGGACCATGTCATCACAGACGCAGCCGCAGAACGTGCAGGTGGCGTTCTCGACAACCTTCTTCGCGCCGCCGTTCTTGGCGCCGGCTCGCGGTGGCGTCGGGGTTGGTGGTGGCGTCGTCGGATCCGCATCGTCCGCGGCTTCGGCGGACTCGGAATCCGCCGAAAGGACCTGAAGCGTGACATCGATCCCCTTGCTGTCGGGCATGCCGGTGCCGTGCGTGTCGCCGCCCATCAGACGGCTCGACGCCGGTCCATAGGGGATAAAAAGGACGCCGTCGGGCAGCTCTTCCTTGCGACCCGGCTTACAGGGCACGACGATGTGTCCGTGGGCGCTGCGCAGGCGTACGCGCCGACCGGCTTCCACACCGAGGCGCTGCATGTCGTTCAACGACATCAGCAGCGTGCCGGTTTCGTCGAGGTAGCCGTCGGTCGCCTTGCCCTCGTTCAGCGTCGTGCCTTGCCGGCTTGTACGCCCGGGCACCAGGACGAACGTTTCAACCGCAGCGTCGGACACGTTGCTTGCGCTCATCTGCGACCAACTGTACGAGGTAGATTCTCTGCGATCTCGAATAGGGCGCGTTCTTGCTTTAGGTGTTCACGCACGGCGCCAGGGGAGGGATCGCAATCAGAGGCAGTTCTCACCATACCTTCCAACTCAACTTCCGGCGCATCGTAAGCCGCTCGTTGGAACCGGTCAAGAACCGGATTGCCGGTACCCATGCATCGTCATGAACAGTTCGTCACCGTCGATGACCCTCTCGATGCGCTGCACACTGCCGCGATGCCGCCAGTAGACGCAGGGCGGTGCGGCTCCGAAACAGTTTGTCATGCTGGCCGTATAGGCGCCGCAACGAGAGATCCTGACGACGTCGCCGCGGGTCACGTCGAGCAGCTGGTCGCGGGCGATCACGTCGGCTTCAAAGCACATCGGGCCGGCGATGCTCATGCGGCCATCACCGTTGCCCCGTGGATTCTGTTCGACTTCGAAGTTCGAGCGATCTAGAGGGACGAGGAATTGCGCCCCCAGATCGGTCACCGCCCAACGGGTGTTGCCGACGCTCTTGACGGCCACGACGCGTGCCCGGGCCGTGCCGGCATCCTCGACGAAGTAGGCTCCCGGTTCGACGAGAAGCTTCGGCGCAGAACGCAATCGCCCCATGGCGGTGATGATCGGGTCGAGGTATGCGCCCGGCTCGTATTCTGGTTGGAAACCTCCGCCCACGTCGACGTACCGGATCTCGATGCCCAGCCGCTGCTCCCAGTGGGCCAGCCATTTCAGCATGTCTCGTCGCTGGCCGATCCAGTGATCTGTTCCGAGGCTGCGGGCGCCGTGATGGACCTGAAAACCGACCACGCGCACCTGCGAGGACTGCATCAGCGCCTCGGCCAGGTCGGGTGTGATGCCCAGCTTGCCGTCACCGGAGACGTTCAGCCGCAGTCCAACCTCGATCGGCGCGCCGTGTGCGGCGACCAGACTCCGAACCACGTTGAACATGTCGATCGAATCGACGTTGATCCTCTCGCCGCGCTGCACCGCTGCCCTCAGTGTTGCCTCATTGAGTGCGGGACCGTTCCAGATCACGTCCTTCCCGGTGACCCCGATGCACGCCGCGATCCGTTGTTCCATCGACGACATGATCTCCAGGCCACAGCCGAGACCCACGAGGTGACGAACCACCGGTTGAAGATAGCACGCCTTGAGGGCGTAGAAGATCTGGCTGCTCGGGATCGACCGATCCAGGTACGCGCGCATGCGGCGAACCTGTCTCGTGATGACGTCCGCATCGTACACCGCACAGGGAGGCGCGGGTGCGGTGTCCGTTGAAACGGTGATGGGCTGATCGATCGTGCGGGTCATCACGCAACAGCATTCCGGCCGGGTTCGCTGACCGGCCGATCCATTCAATCGGCGGGTCGGATCGTGTGTCGCCGTGGCGACATTGGAACCGCATCAGGGACCGTTTGTCCAGCATTGCGGCGATCGTCGCCGCCGATATCATGCCGTCGAAGGCATGCACTGTGCGGAACCAGTTTTCAGCTAAGGGGGCCATGGAGGGCGACACGGCCGTGCCCCATCTGAATGACCGAGCCATGCGAGTCGCCGACCGGATCGTCGCCAGCGCAGACGACTTGGCGGTGACCGTCTCGCGAGTTGCAGGGGCGCGCGTTGTGGACGCCGGCGTCGAGCAGCGCGGGTGCATCGCAGCAGGGGTGCTGACGGCTCGCGTCTGCCTCGCGGACCTCGGCGAAGTCAGCATCGTGCCCGGCAGAGTCGCCCAGACTCGCATCCCCGCCGTGGCGGTACACGTCAGCCGCGTCGTGGCCGCATGCATGGCCAGCCAGTACGCGGGTTGGCGGATCAGCGTGGGCAAGTATTTCGCGATGGCTTCCGGCCCGATGCGGGCCGCGGCCCGCAAGGAGGCCCTGTTCGAAGACATCGGATGCGCTGAGCAGCCCGAGTGTGCCGTCGGCGTCCTCGAATCCGCTGATCTGCCCGATGCCACCGTGATCCGACACATCGCAGACGAGTGTCGTGTCGAGCCCGACCGGTTGACGCTCATCGTGGCCCGAACGGCCAGCATCGCCGGCGGGACCCAGATTGCGGCTCGCTCAGTGGAGACGGCCATGCACAAGCTTCACGAGTTGCGATTCGATCTGAGTCGCGTCGTGAGCGGGTATGGCGTGGCGCCACTTGCTCCCGTTGCGGCCGACGACATCGCGGCGATCGGACGTACGAACGATGCCGTTCTCTACGGCGCCGAAGTGACGCTTTATGTCGACTCGGATGACGAAACGCTGCGGCAGATCGGCGAACAACTTCCGTCCAATACGTCGAAGGATTACGGCGAACCGTTTGCGGCTATTTTCGGTCGGTATGACCACGATTTCTACAAGATCGACCCGATGTTGTTCAGCCCCGCGGCGGTGTGTCTGCAGAACGTCCGGTCCGGTCGCGTGCATCGCTTCGGCGCGGTGAACGACCAGGTGCTGGCAAGATCGTTCTTCGGGGAATGAATGCCATCCCGCCCCAAGCACATCATCGTCCTCTGCGGCAGTACGACGCGTCGCGGTGCGGGCTGGCACGTACAGGACCTCGTCCGCGCGGCCGAAGCACGCGGCCATCGCGTGGACCCATGCGCGTGGCAGCGATTGACGGGGAACGTGGAGGCCGCCGGTCCGATCGCGTGCGACGGGCAGATCATTCTGGATGAGGCCGACGTCGTCCTGTTGCGGACCATACCTCCGGGTTCGCTCGAGCAGATCGTGTTTCGCATGGATCTTGTGCAGCGCCTCGAGGCCGCGGGCGTCGCCGTGTTCAACCGGCCGCGGGCCGTCGAGGTGGCCGTTGACAAATACCTGGCACTGACGCGGATGCAGCAGGCGGGATTGCCGGTGCCGCCGACCGCTGTCTGCCAGCGCCTTGAGGACGCGACCGCCGCGTTCGGCCGGTTCGGCGGCGATGTCGTGGTCAAACCGATTTTCGGGTCAGAAGGATTCGGCGTGGCCCGGGTCAGTGATCCTGCGTTGGCCGAGCGGTTTTTCGCGACGCTGCAGCGCATGGGCAGCGTGATCTACGTGCAGCGGTACATCGAGCACGGGGGTTGTGACATGCGATTGTTCGTCCTGGGCGATCGTGTCGTGGCCGCGATGGACCGATGTGGCGAAGACTTTCGCACCAATATCGCCCAGGGCGGCGTGGGCCGGTCTGTGCGGCCCGATGCAACTGCCTGCGACCTGGCCCGGCGGGCGGCGGCGGCGTGCGATGTGGCCATTGGCGGCGTGGACATCGTGACGGATCGTGGCGGAGACCGCTACGTTCTGGAGATTAACGCCGTGCCCGGCTGGCGGACCCTGTCGCGCGTGGCAGAGGTCGACATTGCCTCTGAAATCATCGACTGGGTTGTGCAGCAGGGGACATCGCAATGAGCGGTGGTGGTGTGCATCGCGATTCGTTGAACCCGACAAGGCGGCGCACGCCGACGCCCGGCGAATCGGCGCGGATCGCGTGTATTGCGGAAGTGACGGCGCAGAAGGCTGGCAATGTTCATCCGGAGGCGCCGTTCGATGATGTGGCCTGGGTCGATTTCGTCGTCAGCGCAGCGGTTTGCGCCCCGCTGCTGGATACCGCCGCGTCACGTGGCATCGGTCGCACCGTGCTGGCGTGCGTCGAAGCGACACGGCAGGCGGTCGCTTCGAACACCAACCTGGGCATCCTGCTGCTGCTCGCGCCGTTGTGCGCCGTACCGCCTGACCGTCCGTACCGCGAAGGTGTCGGGCAGGTCCTGCGCAACTTGACCCGCGACGATGCCGTGGCGGTGTACGCCGCGATCCGTGCCGCCGATCCCGGCGGCCTCGGGCGCGTCCGCTCCCAGGACGTGGCGGCGAATCCCGATGCGGCTCTCGTGGAGGCCATGCGCCTCGCGGCGAAACGCGACGCGGTGGCTCGCCAATATGTCACTTCATTCGAGGATGTCTTTCGGCTTGCCACGCGGCTGGGCGTCGTGGCGCCGCCGCTCGACGGCGCCATCGTGCACAGCCACCTGGAGCAGATGGCCCGCGAGCCGGACAGCCTCATCCGACGCAAGTGCGGTGACGCGGTGGCCGGCGAATCGCAGCGTCGGGCCGCGGCCGTGCTCGAGGCCGGATGGCCCGAGAGCCGCTGCGGAGCCGAGCAGTTTGCGGATCTTGACCGGTGGCTGCGCTTAGACGGTCACCGTCGCAATCCCGGAACCAGCGCCGATCTGGTGACCTCGGGTCTCTTCGTTGCCCTCAGAGATGGGTCGATCGAAGCGCCGTTCGCCTGGTCGGCCGGAGTCTATCCAGAGTGATTCACCGCGTCCTGCTCGGCGATCTGCTCCAGCGTGATCGGATGTTCCGGCGTCGCGACTTCGTGGTGATTGAGTGATTGTGCGTCGTAAATGATTTGAGCGAGTTCGTCGTGGCCGAACTGAAGCGCGCTGAGGACAACACTCACCAAAGAGTCGTCAAACCCGAAGTTGAATGCGTACGGCTGCGAACCGATGCCCTCGTCAGGATCGGTCGGAAGAATAAGTGACCAGAGCCAGTCGTGGGACGGGCCGCGGTCAATACGCATAACGTGGTGGGCGTACCACCACGGCCCGGCCAGCCCTGCAGGCTTCACGGTGAGGCCATGCCAGTCACCGTCGAGAATCGACAAGTCAATGGGCGCCGCATCGCGTCGCTGCGAACGACCCCAGCAGACGAGAATCGCCCGGTCGTGGACATTCATCGCAAGTCGCACGACGGCGTTCTTCCCGTCCATGTGCACGCTGCCCATCTTGACCGCGTCTGGACTCATATCGCGCTGAACCACTTCGTAGCCCTCTGGCGCCAGAAACGAAAGAGCGTGAGGCGGTCGCGGTGCGTTGGGACGAATCGCGTCGTACTCCGAGTGGAGGAATTCGCGATCGGGTCCGACCATGAGATAGGTCCTGGTCTTCAGCGGCAGTCCGGTCTTCGGATTCAGCCAGATCACCGCGCTAATGATCGGCTTGTCGTTTCGAAAAACCATTCGCTGGTAGACGTCCGCTTCCAACCCCTCGACCGGCTCGGATCTGACGAAATCGTACGGACCGCGCAACGCTCCGGTCAGTTCGGTGACCATCTGATGCTGCAGCATGAGCTCCACGCGAAGCCTGGCGTTCCGCGGGATGTCCCGTCCTTTGACGACCGGTCTTTGCTCAGGGTCGGTTGACATCCATTGCCGGCCGTCACTCAGCATCACGGTCTGCGCCGCGCCCGATCCGGTGCTGCGCCAGTACCGGTGTGGACGTTCCACATACCATTGCTGCGGCCGCCTCTCGATTCGGAATCCGTCGGCCGTCGCGATCCGCCTGTAGACCCAGCCCTTGACGTGCAGACTCTGAAGTTCCACAAGGCGCAGGGGAACGTCACTCAGATCATACGCGGCGGTGGCCCTCGGGCTCATCAGCGACAGCCAGGTGATTGCAGCCGCGATGCAGAGTCCCGCGGCCACGGCGACCGAGCGTGCATCGAGGGTTCGTCTGATGGACGCACCGAAGCGCGGCGCAGGGCGTGACGCTCGCGTTGCCGCAATCTTCCGGCCGCTCGGTGCCCGGTAATTCGGCGCGGTGACGGTGACGGTCCACCGATGGTGAATCGCGATGTTGAATTCAGCACTGACGTCGAAGGAGAGCGAACGCAGCGACTCATAGGCGCTAGCCATCTTTCGGGCGGCGACCGCTCTGGCTGCGTCTGTCCTCATCGCCAACTCTACCTCAGCGCGCCGCAGCGGATCGAGGTCGCGGCACGCATAGGCGAGAAGCTCGTCGTCACTGACGGTGTGACTGATCATGGATCATTCTCTCTCGCCACACATAAGCGGCTGCGATGATGCCCGCGGGTTCCGATCCGTCGGTCTGGACTCGACTCGGTACCACGCTGCTGTGGATCATCGCCTCACGATCCGAATTATGACCGTGTTGGTGGGTCTGGACCGGACTCTGCCCGATACGTGGAACATTCTACTTTCTATAACGTTGCCGCCGGGGAAAGGACTCTATCCGCGAGCCGATTTGGTCTGGGCTCAGACGATGCAAGTTCCGCGCGGCGGACGGTGCAATATTATAAATTTTTCTAGATGGACCAGTTACATGCGGAGGATGCCGCCAGGTCCGTCGGGCGCGAACATCGTCAATTGCAGGAGCACGTGCAGAAGGGTGCCGGCTGGGTGCAGTCGACGACGCAACCGGAAGTGGACTCGCAGGTCACCTGATCTCCGAAGCACGTTCCGGTACAGGTTGAGGACATGGCCGCGGGCAGGGTCAGGCTCAAGGCAGGAGGGCGATGGTGACGGCGGACATGGCGATCCATCGTTTCAGGGCTTCGATTCCTTTCGAGG
The DNA here is from genome assembly GCA_963577635.1 of Phycisphaerae bacterium. Lineage (GTDB taxonomy): Bacteria > Planctomycetota > Phycisphaerae > Phycisphaerales > Phycisphaeraceae > CAUZBA01. Next base: position 2,066 of record CAUZBA010000044.1, on the reverse strand, counting down.
CCGTTGAAGGGTCAAGATGCGGGTTCTGAACCCGAAACGGGTCCGCACCCTCGCTAATTATAGGTCAGTCTTCAGATAAGACTTGAAGAAGCACGGACGATTTCCGTCCTATGGAACGTTCCTGTCAATCCTTGTCCATTTGGTGTATTTTGCGACGATGGGCCTGCAATTCGGCGACGTAGGGGTTCAGATTGTCAGCGGCGGTCGGCTGCGGCTTGATGGCGGCAGCATGTTCGGCGTGGTCCCAAGGGTCTTATGGCAACGCGAATGCGAACCGGACGATCGTCACCGCATTCTGCTGGACACGAACTGCCTCGTGCTGCGTACGGCGGGCCGGATCGCACTCGTGGACAGCGGCTACGGCGGCAAGTTCAGCGACAAGGAGCGTGATCACCACGCGCTCGAGGAAGGCGGTCCGCTGGTTCGAAACCTCGCGGACCTCGGTATCGATCCGGGGGACATCGATCTGGTGATCGCCACCCATCTGCATTTCGACCATGCCGGAGGTTTCACCGTCAAGACCGAGTCCGGTGGCCTGCGCCCCACGTTTCCACGGGCACGCTACGTCGTACAGAGGTCCGAATGGGAAGATGCAGTCAGTGGTCTGCCGGAACTCGCGGGCATGTACGTGCACGATGATTTCGTGCCCCTCCAGGAAGCCGGGGTCCTGGATCTGGTCGACGACGACACCGAACTGCTTCCGGGGGTGCGGTGTCGCCTGACCGGCGGTCATTCCCGCGGCCACCAGATCATCACACTGGGTTCGGACGATCATCGGGCTTTGTACATTGCCGACCTGTGCCCGACCCGGGCCCACTTGAAGACGAACTGGTCGATGGCCTATGACCAGTTCGCGCGTCGAGTGCGCCAGATCAAACCGCAATTGCTCGCCGAAGCCGCCGATAGTGGATGGACGGTCTTTTTCGATCACGACCCGCAGATCAAGGCTGTCCGACTCAACCGGGATGCGACCGGGAAAATCAAGGTCGGCGACGTGGTCGTCGTATAGCGCGGCGTGCTCGCCGACGTGATCACGACATAAGACGCGATCGACCGGAGCATGAAGATATTCGTTTTTGAACACGTCAGCGGTGGGGGGATGGTCGATCAGGACCTGGCTTCGGATCTGACGGCTCAGGGCACGGCGATGCTGACAGCGATCGTGTCGGACATGGTCGACGCGGGTGTGGCGGTGAGCGCCACCCGTGATGGTCGCATTGAACTCGATGTTGCCGGCGCCCGCATCATCGACGTCGATTCCAGTGGCCGCCTCGGTGATGTCTTCGCCGAAGAGGCGAGGTCAGCGGATGCCGCACTCGTGATCGCGCCCGAGACCGACGGGGCCCTGGACACCTGGTGCACCGTCCTGCGTGATGTGCAGGTTCGTTCGCTGGGCTGCATGCCCGACGCGGTCAGTCGGTGCGCAAACAAGCTCGAGCTGTCGCGATGGCTCAGACTGGCCGGCGTGCCCACGCCCACGACGTGGCCGGCCGCCGACGGCAAGGCCGTCCCGTGCCATGGCGATGCGAGCGTGTGCATCGTCGAAAAGCCGTGGGACGGCGCCGGCTGCGAACGAACCGCCATTCTTGATGTCCGTGGCGACCATGCCGCGACCGTGCCACGCGGCGAATCCGTCATGGTCCAGCAGGTGTTCGTGCCGGGCCTGCCGGTCAGCGTTTCGTTCGTCGTTCACGGCGCCGCCGTCCGGGCCCTGCCCGCGGGCCGGCAGGTGATCGAACGCCGCGGCAATGTCCTGACTTATCGGGGAGGCGGTCTGCCGCTCGATCCGGCGCTGAGCGAACGTGCCACGGCGCTCGCCCGGCGTGCCATCGACGCCGTTCCGGGTTTGCACGGGTTTGTCGGCGTGGACCTGATCCTCGCCGATGAACCTGCCGGCGATCGCGTGATCGAGATCAATCCGCGGCTGACGGTTTCCTACGTCGGGCTCAGGGCTCTTTGCCGAACGAACCTGGCCTCGGCGATCATTGATCCCGATGCGCCATTGCACTGGACCGATCGCGTTGTTCGTTTTGACGCGACGGGGAGGGTTTCGATGTGACCGTGCG
>CAUZBA010000043.1:0-13640 GCA_963577635.1 Phycisphaerae bacterium | reverse complement strand
GCTCCCGGCTCGCGCGGCGCACTGGAGGATCGGTGGACACGCACGCGCATGCTAGCTCCGCGATTGTAACAACCCGCCGCCGCGTTCACGTCTTTGCGATGATCGATTGATTCCGATGTCATGTGGCGAGCACCGCATATCGGCTTGCCGCGATATTATAATCGGCTACGATCGACAGGAATAAGAGCCCCTGACAGAATGGTATTTGGTTTCGGTCGGCTGCGGCAGTGCGTGGCTGCGTCGGCCTGCATCGGAGGCTGTCAATTGGCGGTTGGTGTCAGAACACCGTTGACGGTGCGTTGGTTGAGCGTGAGCCTGATTCTGCTTGTCGGTCTCGCGCTCCCGTTGCGGGCATCTCAATCAACGCTGCGTGACGTTTCTAAGACCTGGTCGGGCCTGGACAAGCTGGGGGAGGCCAGCCAGTTATTTCGGGTCGTACTGAGCGACAGCATGGTGGGTCTGCGCCGGGCAATGCAGGAGAATGCGTGTGACAGCGATGTCATCAAGCGGCTGGACGGGAACATGGTGAAGATCTTCGCCGCTCGACAGCATGCCGGTCGCTGACTGCTCCGCCCCAACTTAGGGACGCTCGTAGTCAGTAGGGGTGTGAAACGGTGTCAGGTACCGTCTATTTGGACAGCTCGGCTAAAATCGCAGTGCTAGCAATACCGAGTGCATGAAACATCAGGGCGTCGAAATCGAGGACACGTTCGCCGAAGCCTTTCCCATGATGGCGGCGCGCGTCATCGTCACGGCGTCGAGCTCGCGCTGGGCACACACGGCGGTCCAGGTCGCAACCGGTTACGGGACCTCCGTCATCGCCTGTGACGCCGAAGCCGGGATCGAGCGGGCACTCGATCCCGATCAGACGCCGGACAACCGACCCGGGTACAGTTTCCTGCTCTTCGGCTTCTCGGCAAAAGCACTGGAAAAGGCGCTGGTGGGTCGCATCGGCCAGTGCGTCATGACCTGTCCCACGACAAGTTGCTACGACGGTCTGACCCAGAGCGAGAAGAAGGTCAAGGTAGGCGCCGACCTGCGCTACTTCGGCGATCGGCACCAGGTCAGCAAGCAACTCATGGGGCGACGCTACTGGCGCATTCCGGTGATGGATGGCGAATTCGTGTGCGAGGACGTGTTCGGCATCTGCAAGGGGGTGGCGGGCGGCAATTTTCTGATCCTGGGCCGGTCTCAGGCCGCTGCACTGGAAGCGGCCGAGGCCGCCGTGGCGGCCATTCGCCAGGAACCGGATGTCATCTGCCCGTTTCCCGGCGGTGTCGTGCGTTCCGGCAGCAAGGTGGGCAGCGTTTACAAAAAGCTGCGGGCGAGCACCAACGACGCTTACTGCCCCACGCTGCGAGGCGTGGTCGAATCGCAACTGCCCGACGCGGCCCACGCCGTGTACGAGGTCGTGATCGACGGCCTCAACCTGGACGCCGTGCGGCGCGCCACGCGCCGAGGTCTCGAGGCCGCGTGCGGCGAAGGCATAGTTCGTATTTCCGCAGGCAACTACGGTGGTAACTTGGGTGAGTACCACATTAGTCTGCACGAGCTGATGAAGGAAGGGAACGGGAAGAGCGACGGAGCAACGGAGCGACGAAGCGACGAAGGGAAGACGTGAGCTCGCAGCCCTGGTCGACTTGGCGTTCCGCCGTGCGCGGGTTACAACGCACGCAAAGAGCAACCCCCCTTCCGCGACACAGACCTTCACCCACCACCCCTTCGTCGCTACGTCGCTTCCGTTCCTGTATCTTGTACGCTCATCATGGCGCTCACCATCCGCCCGAAATCCAACGGCACCGTTCCCATTGAGGCCGAGGTGCTGCGGCCGGACCTGTGTGCCGACAAGACCGCTGACCAGATCAGACAACTCACGGTGCAGCACGGTAATCGCGCTCGGCCTCTGGGTGAATGTTTTGAGATTGAAGGCGATCCGCGCGACGAACAGTTGGTTCTTGAAGGCGATTTCTCGCGAACCAAACAGATCGGCCAGTCGATGCAGCGCGGTCGAATCACGGTGCACGGCCCGGCGGGCATGCACCTGGGCGCCGAAATGCGCGACGGCGAGATCGACGTTCAAGGCGACGCGGGCGACTGGGTCGGCGCAGAAATGCGGGGTGGACTGATTCGCATCCACGGCAGTGCGGGCCACCTCGTGGGGGGTTCGTACCGCGGCAGCGCTTCGGGCATGAAGGGCGGTACGATCGTGGTCCACGGCGACGCCGGCAACGAGCTTGGGTGCGGGATGCGCCGCGGCGTGATCGCCGTGACCGGGAACGTGGGAGACTTCGCCGGGTTCAACCTGATTGCCGGAACGATCGTCGTGGCGGGCGGATTCGGCATTCGCTGCGGGGCCGGGATGCGCCGCGGCAGCATCGTTTCTATCGGCACCGACCGGCAGCACCCCGAACTGCTGTCGACCTTTCGGTTCGACTGCGAATACGACCCGCAGTTTCTTGCGATCTATCTGCGGTACCTGAGGGCGTCCGGGTTTAATCCCGATCATGCGGGGCTGAACGGCAGGTACCGGCGTTACAGCGGTGACCTGGTGGCGCTGGGCAAGGGTGAGATTCTCCTGCGCGATTCTTCCTGAGCGGACCATCGCAACGATTGACCCGAGACGGTTAACCAGAAAGGACGCGGTATGGCCAAGAAAACGACCGAAACGTACACTCCGGACCAGATTGCGAAAAAGCTGGCGTCCGAGCTTCCCGAATGGGAATACCGTGATGGAATGATCCGGCGGCAGTACAAGACCGGCGGCTGGCCGCACACGCTCATGCTCGTGAACGCGATCGGCTACATCGCCGAGGCGGCATTTCATCATCCCAATTTGTCAGTGTCGTGGGCCGAGGTCCACGTGAAGCTGATGACTCACTCGGCCAAGGGCGTGACGGACAACGACTTCGAACTGGCGCGGCTGATCGAGCAATCCGTCACCTGGGCGCCGCCCGACGATTCGTCGCTCGACGGGTTCGAGAAGGGTTTCGGAAAGAAATGGACGAGGTGAAAAGCGAGAAGATCGCCTTCGTCACAGGCACTCTTGCGGAATCGGCACTTCGACGCGAGACCGAGCATCTCGCTGCGGAAACTGGCATCGATCCAATTGTCGTCGTCCTGAACATCCAGGTGGCGGCCCTGATGACCGCACCGTGGGTGCAGAAAAAGCTCGACCTTCCCGGTGATCGTGCCATTGATCGTGTCATCCTGCCCGGGTACTGCCGGGGCGACCTGGAACCGCTCAGCCGGAAGCTGGGCGTGACGGTGCAGCGCGGTCCGCGCCAGATCCATGACCTGCCGACGATGTTCGGCCGCCAGTCCGAAACACCGCACGAGTACGGATCGTACGACATCGAAATTCTTGCAGAGATCAACGACGCGGCCCGTCTAAGTCTTGAGGACACGCTCTGCGAAGCCGACCAGCTACGCAGCGCCGGGGCCGACGTCATCGACGTCGGCTGCGACCCGAATGTCGAACGGCCGGCCTGGGCGGGTCTGAGCGATACGATCCGGGCGCTTCGTGAGCGCGGCCTGCGCGCTTCCGTGGACAGCTTTCATCCCGTGGAGGTCGCAGCCGCCTGCGACGCCGGGGCCGAACTGGTCCTGTCGGTGAACGCCACCAACCGCGAGCAGGCCTGTGAATGGGGCACCGAAGTCGTCGCGATCCCTGACACCCCCGAGGATCTTGATTCGCTGGATCGCACGATCGAGTTTCTCGAAAGCAACGGTGTGCCCTTTCGAGTCGATCCCATTGTCGAGCCCATCGGTTTCGGATTCGCCGCGGCGCTGGGGCGCTATCTCGAAACGCGCCGCCGCCATCCCTCCGTACCCATCATGATGGGGATCGGCAACATGACCGAGATGACCGAGGTGGATTCCGCCGGCGTCAACGCGCTACTCATCGGATTCTGCCAGGAGTTGAAAATCCACAGTGTCCTGACCACGCAGGTGATCAACTGGTCGCGATCGACCGTCCGCGAAATCGATGTGGCCCGGCGCGTCATGCACCACGCGGTGACGCATCAGACGTTGCCGAAGCACCTGGACTGCGGCCTGGTCATGCTCAGGGATCCGAAGCTCCACCCGGTCGACGCGCAGGAACTGGCCGACCTGGCCGACCGGCTGACCGACCGGAACATCCGAATCTTCGCCGACGCCCGCCGCGGCAGCCTGCACGCGATGAACGACCGAGTGCACGCCGCAGACGAAGATCCGTTCGCCCTTTTCGAGAAACTGGGTATTGACGACGCTTCCCACGCGTTCTACCTGGGCTACGAAATGGCCAAGGCCGTCACGGCCATGAGGCTCGGTAAAAATTACGTGCAGGACGAGCCGTTGAGCTGGGGGCTGCTGTCTGAGAAAGCGAAGAGCAACAACGCCGATCAGCCGTGACCATGCCCACCCACCTTCCGCCCGAATCCTGGATCCTCGAAGGCGTCATGACGACCCTGGCCCCTGCCCCGGCCGGTTCGCCGACGCACGCGGGACTTAACATCGCGCCCATGGGCCCGATCGTGGACAGGCGCTTCGAGCAATTCGTGTTTCGACCGTTCGCCACGTCAACGACCTATCGCAATTTGAAGGCGACCGGTGCGGGCGTCTTTCACGTCACCGACGACGTCCTGCTGATTGCCCGGGCCGCCATGGGCACGGTCACCGCCGTTTCGGACGTGGCCATTGAGCCCGCGCAACATGTCCGCGGGTTCGTCCTCGCCGACGCGTGCCGTTATTATGAGTTGCAGGTTCGCGCACTCGACGACAGGAACGAGCGAACTCGGATCGAGGCAAAGGTCGTATCTTCGGAATCACGACGTGACTTCTTCGGCTTCAACCGCGCACGACACGCAGTCCTGGAAGCGGCGATCCTGGTAACGCGACTGTTTCTGACCGGGCCTGGTCCCGTCCTGGCGGAGCTCGATCGTCTGCAGGTGATCGTTGACAAGACCGGAAGCGATCCGGAGCACACGGCGATGAGCGAGTTACGCAGCCACGTCGAACGGGCCGCGGACGCGGCAAAATATCTCTCCGCGGAGGCCACGAAGGTTGATTGAGGTTCGTACGCCAAGCCGAGTGCACTTCGGGTTGCTCGCCTATCACCCCGAGGGTGGACGGCAGTTCGGCGGTGTGGGTCTGATGCTGCGCCGTCCCGACGTGGTGATCCGGGTCGCCCGCGATCCGGCCTTGAATGACTTCGAGGGGAGCGGACGGATGGCCGATCGGGCGGTCGCGTTCGCCCGGCAGTTTGTCGAGGGCGCCGCCTCAGAGCGGATCGCCGCCCACGTGCCTCCGGTGCGCATCGAAGTCCGCCGCGTCCCACGGCCGCACACGGGCCTTGGCAGCGGCACTCAGTTGGGCATGGCGGTGGCCAGGGCCATGGCCGGCATGATCGAGCGTGACGACCTGGGGCCCGATGTCCTGTGCCGCCTGGTGGGCCGCGGTCAGCGCAGCGCCGTCGGCGTCCACGGCAGCATGGTCGGCGGGCTGATCGTCGATGGTGGAAAATACGATTCGTCCCGACTCTCGCCCCTGGTCGGCCGCCTTCCGTTTCCAAAGAAATGGAGAATCTTGCTCGTGCGGCCGCGCGCTCTGAACGGCCTGGCCGGCAGCGCCGAGCGGCGTGCGTTTTCCGAACTGCCGCCGATCGACGGGCAGTTGACCTCACGCATGTGTCGCCTGGTCTTGCTGGGGCTGCTGCCCGCAATCGTGGAGCAGGATGTTGACCAATTCGGTGAAGCACTGTTCGAGTTGCAGCAACTGGCTGGTGAGTGCTTCAAATCGGCCCAGGGCGGCGTATACGCCGATCCGTTCCTGGCCCGTGTCGTGGACCACATCCGCGGGTGCGGCGTGCGAGGGGTCGGACAAAGCTCGTGGGGGCCGACGCTATATGCGGTTTGTCCGACTGAGCCGGCGGCCCGCGGCCTGGAAGCCGACCTGAGGGAACACTTCGAGCTGGATCCCGACGAACTGCTGGTCACCAGTGCCGACGAACACGGCACCACGTTGCGGCGACATTCAGATCAGTGCGACGATGGCACGCCGCTTCAACCCAAGGCCGCCACCGGTCAGACGACGACCGGGCCTCATCGTTACTCGAACTGAGCGGTCCGAGCCAGCACTTCCAACGCAACTGTGTGTGGCGAATACTCGACGTTATTTGACTACGGACGATGTAACCTGCCGTTCTGCGACGACTCGCGATTGAGGTCCCCGTCTTCCCTTCGTCGCTCCGTCGCTTTCCTTCGCCCGTCACTTCCGATAATCATCGCGATAGACAAATTGATAAGACTTTTGCGACCCGTCCGGCCCCACCGCCGATACGCACTGCAGTGGCATCAGTGGCCCGGTCGATAACCTCACCTCGCAGCGCGAAGTCGTTTCCCGCAATTCAGCCGTCGGTCGACGCCAGGCGGGCTTGCGGGATACGACCTGCAAGCGCGGCCTAACCGTCAGAGTTCCAAACATGACCCGGTCACCGCAGGGCACCGTGTCGATCCGTGGCCTCGCGCGCGCCTGCTGCGGCCATACCGCGCCCGCGTCGGGCTGACCGTCGGCCTTCTGGCCCTGCTGGCGGCGGTCAACATGCTCATCCCGGCGTTCATCAAGCTCCTCCTGGACGACGTATTCGTCGGTGGCAATTGGCGATTGCTGTTTCTGATCCTCATCGGGACCCTGCTCGTCTACCTGGCCCGCAACCTGCTGTATTTCTGCAGCAAGGTTAACGCGGTGTCGATCGGCGAGAACCTCTGCTGCAACGTCCGCAACCGGTTGTTCGACCACCTGCAGCACATGAGACTTCAGTTCTACAGCAGAAATCGGGCCGGGCAGATTTCCAGTCGCATGATGAACGACACACACGCGGTTCAGTTGTTCGTCCAGGACGACCTGCCGAAGCTGCTGCAGTCATCGTTTCTATTTCTGGGCCTGCTGGGCATGCTGTACTGCGTGAACTGGCAGCTGGCACTTGCGACCACGATTGTCCTGCCGCTTCATTTGCAGGCGTTCCGTTTCTTCACCCGTCCGATCAAGGAATCGACCCGGGCGGCTCAGCACGACGTGTCCATCGTGCACGGCAGCCTCATCGAGAATTTCCTGGGGATGGAGGTGGTCAAAGGATGCACGGCCGAGCAGCGTCTGGGCGCTGCCTTCGAACAGGCAAACCGCGTGTCGCGACAGAGCCAGGTGCGAAGCAAGACCTACCACGTCGCCCAGAAGATCGTCGCCGACCTGGTCGTCGGCCTGGGAATGATCGGCCTACTCGGGTTCGGCGCCTATCACGTGATCGAGTGCAACATGGAGATCGGCATGTTCGTTGCGTTCTTCACCTACGTGGGCATGCTCTATCCCACGGTGCTCCAGTTGATGAGCGGCGGCGCCAAGCTGGTCCGGACCAGCGCGTGCACCGACCGCATCTTCGAGCTGCTGCGCAACGACGACCAGGAGACGTCGTCGCGCTTTGCTTCGAGACTCAAACCGATCCGAGGGCACCTGAGATTCGAACGCGTCTGCTTCCGCTACAGGCACGGCCCCGCGGTGCTGAACCAGATCGATCTGGAGGTGCGGCCGGGGCAGATCTGCGCCATTGTCGGTCACAGCGGTGCGGGGAAGAGCACGCTGGCCAAGCTCGTCCCTCGTTTCCTGGAGGCGGATCAGGGTCGAATCCTGCTCGACGGCATGGACGTGCGTAGAATTCAGACGCAGCACCTGCGTAGCACCAACCATTGGTGTCGCGTCCCAGGAGACGTTCCTCTTTAACGGCTCCGTGGCAGAGAATCTCCGCTACGCGTGTCCGGGCGCATCGGACGCCCGGATCGTGGACGTGGCCAGACGTTCCGGGGTCCACGAACTTATCATGGCGCTGCCCCGCGGCTACGAGACGGTCATCGGCGAGGACGGTGTTCAACTCTCCCGCGGGGAGAAGCAGCGAATCGCGCTGGCCCGGGCCATGTTGAAGAACCCGCGCATCCTGATCCTTGACGAGGCGACGGCCTCGATCGACGCGACGGCGGAGGCCCAGATCATTCGGAAGGTTGCCGATTTCATGGAGAACAGAACCACACTGCTTATCACGCACCGCGCTGAATTGCTGCGTTACGCTGACTGGGTCGTGAAACTCGAGGACGGTCACATCACGTATCACGGTCCGGCCAAGGATCTCGGCACAGATTTCATGTCGTTCGAACCGTCACCGGCGCGGCGCCTGGAAATGCGCGACCGCCGCCACCAACAGCGCCGCGCATTGTGGTGCGTGGCCATGCTCCTGCTGCTCGCCGCGACAACCGGCCTCGGCGTCTTGACGCCGCGGACCGCGAGCGCGGAGGTTGCGCCCGCCAAACCAAGCACACCCACAGCGAACATACCCGCGTCGTCCGAGTCATCATCCTTCGGCACGTTCGCTCCCCAGGTCGGCCTGAACACCACCGAAATTCAAGAGCTGCTCGAGGTGATCACCAACCGGGCCGCGGCGGAATTGGGATACCGCGTCGCCGCCCCGGCCACCGCGGCGACACTGCCGAGCGTACCCGACGGTGTGCGCATCGAGACGGTACTGGAACGGCTCGACGGCGAAACGGTCCACCTGATCCAGTTGGGGTTCCGCCGCTACAGGACGCAGCCATTGCACCTGTGGCTTTACGGGACATCCGTGACCGGCGACGGGGCGCCCGCGGTCAACGGCGACCTGCCCACCATTAAAGGATTCATCGCCGACGCCCGACAGGCGCGCGACGACAACGCCGGCAACCTCGTGGTCGGCGACCTGCACCAGAGAAAGATCGACCTGAGCTACATCGAACCGGACCGCTGCCTCGATATGCTCAAGATGTTCGGCTACACGGTGCTCGATCCCGGATTGCCCGTCGACCCGCAGTCCCTGCCCACGATCGTCGCGATCCCCTCGACGAAACACCACGATCTGGTCGCCGGCGTGACCACGAAAGACGGCACCACACCGAACTTCCCCGCAACCACGGCCGATCCGATCAACACGCTGATGGTTTTCTTCAACCCGGCGAAACCGGAGCAGTTCGACTCGGTGCTGAACAAGATTCGAACGCTCATCGACGTGCCCGCGCGCCAGATCGTCATTGAGGTGATGGTCCTCGAGATCTCGCAGACCGGTCTGGAGCAGCTCGGCGTTGAGTGGTCACTGGAATCACCGGCCAGCAATCTGAGCGACCTGTTCATCGGGCGGCTGCCCACGTTCAACGCCGCGAATAACGAGGTGCCCACGGTTGACGCGACATTTCGCAATATCTTCGGGGAGTTCAGCGCGAAAGTTCAGGCACTGATCCGTAAAGGTGAAGCGGAGGTGCTGTCGCGCCCGAGCGTGACGATTCTTGACAACCGGATGGCCTACATCAACGTCGAAGAGCGCATTCCCGTCGTGACGTCGATCCAGAATCCGAACATCAAGGGGTTCACCGTCAGCTTCAGGGAGGTCACGGCCGGGATTTCGCTCAACGTCCGACCTCGCGTCAGCGCCGACGAACGAGAGATCAGCATGCAGGTCGCCGCATCGGTAACGGCTCGCGTGCCCAACGCCGACATCGTTGTGCGCACCAGCCTCGGGGAGGAAGTGGCCCGGGCCCCGACGATTTCGGCCCGCCTGGTCAAGACACAGGCCAGAGTGCCCAACAATACGCCGTTCATCATCGGCGGCCTCGTGGCGAAGGACCTTACCAGTGAACGCGGCAAGGTCCCACTGCTCGGCGATATCCCGCTGATCGGGCCGCTGCTGTTCACCTCGACCCGCACCAGCAATTTGAAGCGTGAAGTCATCATCGTGGTGACGCCAAGGTTGCTGTCCGAAGACGAGGTGGTCAACGCCGCGTTGCCCGAAGACAAGGAAGTGTTCGACAGCTTCGATCATGAGTTGTTCCGCGATGCCTACCGCATCCGCACCGAGGATGTCTTTGACCTTGGTTTCATTCTTGGCAACCGCCAGATTCGCCAGATGCAGCACCTGGCCACCATGATCGTGCGGCACAACTCCGACCTGGAGAGGGTCTATCCCTTCGACCGTTTCAGCAAGGGGCGCGTCCCCGGCGAGCGAATTCTCGTCTTCCGACAGATTTACGAGGTGATCAAGCGCCGGAAGATGGAAGAAGGCATCGACCCGCACCGGATTATCTTCTTCCAACCCGACGCGAACAGCAAAGCGGGATTCAGCACGAACTTTCTTGCACCGCACCTGACCAAGCTGCTCGAACTTCGCGGTCGCAAAACCGGCTTTCGGCGCATCTTCAAACGTCTTGAACTCGAAGGCAAAGCCGTTGCCCTGACGTACACGCTTCAGGCCTATTCGACCGACCCTTCGGATATTTTTTCCCAGCCCGCACCGGACGTACAGATCGTTGACTGCCCCGACGAGGCCACCTGGAGCAGCCTGCTGTGGCAGCTGAACCAGCCCGATCGAGACGGTAACCAGAGGTTCACCGCTCTGCTGCGAGACGCCAACGACCTGGAGCGCCTCTGCCGCGCCATCGTCCTGAAGCGCACCATTCAGTTAAACGCAAGGCGACAGGAGATGACGCTGGCCAACTTCCACGTTGGCAGACTGTTGCTGATGCCGACCCTGATAGAGGAGCAGGTGTACCTGATCGACGAGCAGACGGCCAAGTATTTTTACTACACCGAGCAGTACTACCCCGCAGTGAAGATGGAGATGTCGCGCGATCTCGAGGCGATGCGCGCGGCACTGAAGCTTTCCGAAATTCGCAAGTACCTGCCCGCAGACGGTGAGCGACCCGGAATGGTCCCGTGGGAGCCGGAGTAAGGCAGGCAGTAGCAGGGATCAGGCACGAAGGCTTGTGGTTTGGCGCCCTGTCCGCTGCGGTATCCTGTTCTGCTCGCTGGATCGTCTATCCGCACATCGAAGAGGCGTACGGGCGCTCACAGATCCTTGCGACAGCTCCCCCCTTCGTGCCTTCGTGCCTGTCTTATCCCACTGACCGTTTTCATCACTATGTCCGATAAGCCGCCTCGCATTCCTTAAGCGCGGCAACAAGCCACCCGATCGTATGAATGGCAGTGCGCGCCTGCGGTCACTGAATCCCTGCCCCAGTGCCATACGAGGAGAGTGGCCCATCCAACGGATCGAACCGTCCAGTCTGCCTGTCGGCGAGCCACTTGCCGAGAATCTGGTCGACGCCAGGGGTCGGCTGGTGTTGGAATCTCGCAACACGCTGACCCAAGCCCAGATCGAGCGGATGGCGAGCCGTTACCAAGACGGTCTCTACGTCGAGACGTCAACCGATTTTCTCCCTCAACCCATCGGCAACGACTAAGGTCCCGACGCGGTGGACACCGTCGACGACTGGCTTGACGCGACCACGCCATCAGCACGCGGCATCGCGCCGATCGCGCCGACTTCCGATCGGGTAGGGACCAAGACGCCCGTCACGCGCCAGTTCGATCGCATGATCGAGACGCAGCGCCTGCCCACGCTTCCCGAAGACCACCGACATCGCACTGGCCCCGGTTCTCGCCTGATGCTGAGCGACCTGCGCCATGAAGTGAAGCAGACCGCCGACTGCTACAGGGCGACGGTGGATCGGTACCGGGATCTTGCGGAGCAGGCCGTGCGCGGTTCGATCATCAACCTGAATGGTGCCACTCAGCTGGTCGGCCCATTCGTCGACATGATCAGGATGGACCCTGCGCTGTCCCTGCTGGCGATCGACCTCAAGAGCGATCGCGATGAGTACCTGTTCGCTCATGGCCTCAACGCGGCGCTGCTTTCGATGACCGTGGCACACTCGATGGGGTATCAACAACGTCACGACGTCGTGGATGTCGGCGTCGGGGCGCTGTTTCAGGACATCGGGATGCTGCGGGTGCCGGCCGAAATCCGTCTCGCCCCCCGCTCGATCACCAGCGATGAACGGATGGTGATCGAGCAGCACCCCATCAACTCAATGGACATTCTGGAGCGTTCCAGTGCCCTGTCCCAGACCGCTTTGCTGGTAGCCTACCAGGCCCATGAGCGGAATGATCGCTCCGGTTATCCGCGTCGCCGGCAAGAACGGTCGATTCATCCGTTGGCACGCGTCGTGAACGTGGCCGACACCTACGCAGCCTTGACCTGCCCGCGACCGCACCGGCCCGCCATCTCGCCGTATCAGGCCGTCAAGACGCTTCTGCACGCCGCAAGCGACGGACAGCTTGACCGGAACGTCGTCAGGGCGTTCCTGAACTGTGTCTGCCTGTTCCCGATCGGAAGCTACGTGGAACTGTCGGACGGGTTGATCGCGAGAGTGCTGCGCAATAACGGTTCGGCTCACACGCGTCCGGTCGTCGTGCCACTGAACGCCGACGGCAGCGAAACCGACATCGAGCTCGACCTGAAGAAACTGGCGAGCATTCAGGTGGTCAGGGCCCTGGATGACCATCCTCGCCATGACCCTCCGGCGGGACCGGACACCGGCGGGAGCGCATAATCGAGGCAATCTGTGTCACCTTGTCGCGCCACTCGGGGCCGGCCAGGGATTCGGCCGACTCCAGATGGGATTGCCACTGCGGCCGGTTCAAGGCACATCGGAGGCTCGCGGCCGCAAGGTGCAGTTCCACGACGCACGATTGACGAGGTAGCGCGTCGATCAGCATCTCAATGATCGAAAGCGAATCATCCGCAAGTTGCCCCTCGGGACGTGCGAGTCGCAAGACGTAGAACCCGATGAATCGCTGCACGTGCAGCCGGGGATCCGCCTCGAGGCTGCGTAGGTCAACCGGGACCGACGTGCGGGGAGCATCCATCACCGGATAGCGCGAATTCAGGGTGAGGGTGTACCTCGGGTAGGCGAACAGGATGAAGACCGGTTCCCTGGTTGACGCGGTCAGCACGGAGGCAGAATTCACAACGGCGGTCAGCGCAACACGCGATGAACGGCCGCTGTAATAGCGAGGGAAACCGTAGAACGTCGGCTCCCAGCTTCCAAGCTTCGTGACGCTGTCGAACAGCAGCACATGGTCACCTGCGTATTGATCCTGCAGACTCAGGGCCAGCCCGCGCCAGTCGGCGTTCCTGTTCCACTGCTTGAACTGCCAGGCCGAATGGCCGGTCCAGAGAATCAGACCGCTGGCCGCCAAAGCGAGCGCCAAGCGACTGAGATTCCGCCATCGCCAGCGATCAGTCGCGTCGCACACGGCCTGGAAAGCTGCCGCCGAAAGGATCAGCATCAACGGCAAAAGATAGATCGCGTAGGGAGGGCGAAAGGGTGTCGAGGACGTCGCCTTGAATACGAAGATATTCAGGAAGGCCGATCCAACCAGCAGCAGTGCGCACAAGGACGGCACCTGGCTGTCACGACGCAGACCGCGGCGGCGGCGGAGCAGAAGCCAGATCACAACAAGCGGCAGCACCACGTAGCCGATCGGTTCCATCTGGGCGACGTAAGCCCTCCAGAGCGGCGTCAGCGTGAATTCGCCGAAGCCGCGGGTGATCGTCTCCCACAGAGGTGTCGAGGCCGAAACGTAGCGATCACCCCTGGACAGCACGAGCAACAGCGCGGGCAGGTAGATCAGAACCGACAGCGCCATCACGCCCGCCGCCCAGCCGCTGCGCACCGACCGTCCCACTTCCCTGAATCCCCACCAGACCAGCCCGGCGCAAAAATGCGCAGCGTGAAGCGTGAAGAGCACCG
>CAUZBA010000042.1:0-13688 GCA_963577635.1 Phycisphaerae bacterium | reverse complement strand
GATCCGCACGTCGTCGCACCCCGTATAGTAATCAAGGTGCGTCGCGCCCATCATGCCCAGTCCGATCACGCCGACGTTAATCATTGGGGGAGTCCGATAGTGGGGGCGGCGCTGTCGATCGAGGCACGAAGGCACGAAGGCACGAAGGGGGGAATCGTCGCGTGCCGGCAACGAGGTCGGAATATCTTGCCAATACGCGGCAATTCGATCGAATTAGAAGAAAGTTTGACCAACGCGGACCGGCCTCCAAACGACAACCCTCCGTGCCTTCGTGCCTACGTGCCTCTCCCCATCAATTCATCCATCGCAGCGCTGGTCCGGGCCAGCAGACTCGCGTCCCAGGGCATCATTTCGGCGACGAGCGTGCGGTCGTAGCCGATCCCGCGCAGGGCGGCCATCGTTTGCGGCCACGGGACCTGGCCGGCCATTAAATCGCAGAAGCTGTACCCCCCGACGAAGCCGAAATTCTCGGTGTAGTCCTTGATGTGGACGCGCTTGATCCGGGATCCGAGCAGTTCGATCCAGTACGGCGGGTGCTGGTGGTAGCCCAGGCAGTTGCCCACGTCGAAGTAGACGCCGATCCGCTCGCTCTTGAACGAATCGATAAAGTCGGCGAACTCCAGCGGCGAGTAGAATAGACCATTCCAGACATTCTCAAGGCAGAGATCGACCTTCACCTTCTCCGCGGTGTCCAAAAGCTGCGACACCGCTTCGCGACACCGGTCGACGGCATGGTCATAACGCACGATGTCGGGGCTGATGGGGCTCTTTACGACTCCTGGCACCATCAGCATCGCCTCGGCACCGACCCATGCCGCCCGTTGCAGAGCCGCGGCATGGAGCTCGACTGATTGTCTGCGCGTCTGCGCGTTGTTGCTGGTGGGATTGAACGCCCAGCTCAGGCCGGCGGCCACGGTCGGGACCTCGACTCCGCTGGCTTCGACGAGACTGCGAATCGCATCACACTCGGCCTGCGACGAGCCCGTGTGGAAGACTCCCTCGGTTGCAACGCACAGTTCCATCGCCTCGAAACCCGCCGACGCCGCCTGCGCCAGCGCGTCGTCGATCGGGTGCGTGCCCGCGAGGCCGTTCTCCACGGACCAGTAGCTGAGGGCTTTGATCATCGCTTGGCCTGAACCATGGTCGCACGTTCGGTGTTGCGCGTCGTTGACCGGCGGGAGTGTATCGACCATTCTCTGGACGTTCAACGAGCGCGCGGCCGAAATACTATAATCCGGCGGCCGTCGCGAAACCGATCGCTCCGATGGGGAGCGAGATCGACTTTAAACCGCCGCCTTTGCACCGGGACGCGCCATGACCGTCTATGAAACGATCAGTCATGATCAGATCCGTCATTGGTGCGAGGCCAGCGGTTACTGGCCAGGGTGCGTCCCCGATCAGGCGGACCGGATCCGCATCGGCGGCGCGGACTTCGCCGAACCGGAGCGGCTCGACCTGGTCGATTGGAACGACTGGTTCATCCATTTCGACAAACGAAATCTGAAATTTGTTTACGACCCCTCGAGCGGCTGGTTCGATTTGCAAAGCCGAAACGTGCGCCCGGATTGACGCGCTGTCCCCGTCGCAGCGGCGTTCCCGGTTCGAGCTTGCGTTCCTTGCCGATGCTTTGATCAGCAGCCGCTTGTAGCACGACACCGACATGAGCCGTGCCGCCGACCTCCGTGCCTTCCGCCACCTAGCCTGTGTCGCCTCGATCGCGCTGCTCGCCGTGATGATCTATATCAACACGACCGATTCGCCTTTCACGTTCGACGACCGTCACAACATCACGGAAAACCATCGCATACGCGTCCGCGAGCCTGAGCTGACGAAGTTCATGGAGGCGGCGTTCAGGAGTCCGACGTCCACGCGGCCCGTGGCCAATGCCAGCTTCGCGCTGAACTACCTGTTCGGAAGGTACGAGGTGTGGGGATATCACATCGTCAATATCGCCATTCACGCGATCAACGGCGTGCTCGTCTACGCCCTGATGGTCGTCACTATGGAACGCACCCGGCGCCGCAACCGGGCGACGGATCCGTCGCATGGCCTTCCGTCCATCCGCATGGCGTTGTTCGCGGCCCTCCTGTTTACCCTGCATCCGATCCAGACTCAGTCGGTGGCCTACGTGGTCCAGCGGATGACCGCGATGGCGGTGATGTTCTATCTCGCCGCCATGCTCCTTTACATCGCGGGGCGACGGGCCCAGGCGACGGGTCGCCGCTGGGCGCTGTGGGCCGCCGGTCTGTTCTGCTGGGTGGCGGCATTGGGATCGAAGGAGATCGCGGTAACGCTGCCCCTGACCCTTCTTCTCTACGAACTGTATTTTCTTGACGGTTTGCGCAGGACATCGACGGCACGTCGCTTCGGGTCGGTGCTCGCGGTCCTGGCGATCACCGCCGTGCCGGTGTGGCTCTTCATGAACGATCGCGTCCTGGATTTCTCCGTACGCGACTTCGACATGGGGCAGCGCGTCCTCACGCAGTTTCGCGTGGTGGTCTTCTATGCCAGCCTCGTGCTGTTTCCTCACCCGGACCGGCTGAACCTGATCCACCACATCGAAACCTCACGATCTCTGCTCGAGCCGGCGGCCACGATCGCCGCCGTCGGTCTGCTCACCAGTCTCGTGTTGGCGGCACTGCTCCTGTCCCGAGGACACCGGTTGGTTTCGTTCGGCATCGTCTGGTTTCTGATCCACCTGGCTCTCGAATCGTCGATTATTCGCCTGGAGATGATCTTCGAGCATCGCCTCTATCTGCCCATGGTGGGCGCATCGGTGTGCCTGGTCATCCTCATCTGGTACGCGCAGGCCGCCAGCAGATCCCGATCTACCCTTGCGGGCCTCGGCGCGGCGCTGCTGCTGGCCACCGCGACCTGGCATCGAAACCTCGAATGGCGCGATCCGGTGTTCCTCTGGTCCGACGTGATCAGCAAGAACCCCCACAGCGAACGGGCGCACGTCGACATGGGCGTCGCGTTCGCCGACCGCGGTCGATTTGATCTGGCGATCCTGGAGTACCGGGAGGCGATCAGACTCAAGCTGAATTCTGAAACCGCGCACAACAATCTGGGCAAGGTGCTCCTGTCGCAGGGACGGCTCGATGATGCGGCGGTTCACTTCGAGGAAGCGATCAGGATCAAACCCAATCACGCCTCGGCAATCACCAACCTGGGCACGCTGTTTCGCACACGGGGCGATGTGGACAAGGCGATCTTCCACTATCGCCGGTCGCTTCTTATCGACCCCGACATGGCACAGACGCACAGCAATCTGGGGGTCGCCCTGCGCAGCGTCGGGAATGTTGAGGCAGCGATCGAGCACCTTCGCCGCGCGCTGACGCTCAATCCGGAATATGACGATGCCCATTACAACCTGGGCAACGCCCTGCAATCTCAGTGCAAGACGAGCGACGCCATCAGGCACTACCGCGAGGTGCTTCGTTTGAGCCCCGACTATTCCGAGGCCCACACCAACCTCGGCGCTGCGTTCCTGACGACGGGAAAGGTGGATGCGGCCATTGTCCAATTCAGGAACGCCCTTGCACTGGCGCCCGACGATGTCGAAGCCCACACCAACCTCGGCCGCGCCCTGCTGTTGCAGGGCAAGCAGACCGAAGCGGCCGATCACTTTCGAAGGTCCATCTCGATCGACCCGGATGAGGCGGTCGCCCACAGCAGCCTGGCTGCCTGGTACGACAGCCGCGGACAACTCGACGACGCGGTCCGTCACTATTTCTTAGCGCTTGCGATCGCGCCGGACAACGCCGACGACCACTTCAGTCTCGCGTTCACGCTCCACCGTCACGGCCGAGTCAAGAACGCGATCACGAGTTACCGTGAAGCGATCCGTCTGCGGCCGCAGTGGCCCAAGCCCCTGACCCATCTTGCGTGGATTCTTTCGACGCATCCCGATGCCGACCTGCGCTGTCCACAGGAGGCGGTTGACCTGGCCGTGCAGGCGGCGGGTCTGGTCAATGAGAAAGACGCAGCCACGCTGGACACGCTGGCGGCGGCCTACGCGGCGGCAAGACGCCACCGCGAAACACGCCTACGACCTGGCCGTGGCCGCGGGCAACGAGCACCTGGCAGTGGGCATCACGCAGCGAGTGCGCCTCTACAAACGAAGATTGCCGTACCGCGACCGGGTGTCGCCCTGAACGAGTGCACGACAGCGAGTCGGTAGGATTTGTACAGGATTTATAGGATGGGAAGCGGAGATCGACAGGATCCGGAATGGGGTTGGTTAAGGGGACCAATGGCGACACACGACAAGAGGAGATGTTGATCGTCCGTTGTGCGCACGATCTGAGCCACTCACACGGATTGAATTCTGTAGATCTCTTTTTCCATCCTGTCGATCCTGTCAACTCCCCTGTTCCTGAGTCCCTTGGTCCGATTGTGACCCGAAATCGACACCGCTACAATCGTTACGCTGACTCGACATCGCCGTCCGCGTAGCTCAATTGGATAGAGCGTCGGCCTCCGAAGCCGAAGGTTGCAGGTTCGAGCCCTGCCGCGGATACTTTTCTGCACAAGCACTCAAAGCAACCGGCTCTTCGGAGCCGGTTTTGTTTTACGGAATTCGGAACCTACTGGGCGTGCTGGTCAGCTTGGCCCTGGACCTGACCGGTTGGACTTGGCATAACGGCGACTGCGAAGCCGTCAGCGCGTACAGGCAGGTATATATGCTATCCGCAGCATGAATGCCCCGAATCACGATACGGACATCGCCGTGGTGGGCGCGGGTGCCGCCGGGCTGGCTGCCGCCATTTTTGCCGCTCAATGTCGACCCGACCGCCGGGTCGTTCTGCTCGATGGCGCCACGCGCATTGGCGCGAAGATACTGGTCTCCGGTGGCGGTAGATGTAACGTGACTCACGCACGGGTTGCACCCATCGATTTTAATGCTCCCGCCCGCGTCGTCGGACAGATCATCCAGCGGTTTGATGAGCAGGCTGCTTCGCGATGGTTCGAATCGTTGGGTGTATCCCTTAAGCACGAATCAACGGGCAAGATCTTTCCCACCACCGACACCGCCCGGACGGTGCTTGGCGCTCTCATGCGCCGCTGCGATCAACTGCGGGTACCAATCATGAACGGACATCGTGTCCACGAAGTCCACCGCACGCCGTCCGGGTACGCGATCCACCATCAGGGAGGGGAAATCACAGCCACACGAGTGATCATGGCAACCGGCGGGCGTTCACTACCTAAGACGGGGTCTGACGGACAGGGGTGGTCGATCGTTGAGCGGCTGGGGCACCGCGTCACGCCGACCTATCCAGCCCTGGTCCCACTGGTCCTGGCGGAAACGTTTTTCCACCGCGGCCTTTCGGGCATCTCACACCAGGCCACACTCACCACACGCGTAAACGAAAAAACGGTGGATTGCCGTACAGGCGACCTGTTGTGGACGCACTTCGGGATCAGCGGCCCCGTGGTGATGGACGCCAGCCGGTTCTGGGTGATCGCCCACGCCGAGAACCAGAATCCGTCGATGTCGATCGGGTTTTTCCCAGGGCAGCCGTTTCATGAGGTCGATCGATGGCTCTCGCAGGCGACGGACCAGCCGGGTCGCAGGACGATCGTGGCGACGCTCGCCCAACGCCTGCCCCAGCGTGTGGCCAGAGCACTCTGCGCGTATCTGCAGCATTCGGATCGCGCCGCGCCCAACCCCCCCCCGGGCGCTTCGCCACCTGGCGACTTCGCCGCCACCGCCATGAATCAGCTTTCCAGGGCGCAGCGGCGCGCGCTGGTGCACGCCTTGACTTGTCTTGCTTTACCCGTCGTGCGAATGCGGGGCTGGAATTACGCCGAAGTCACCGCTGGAGGCGTGCCCCTGGGAGAGATATTTTCCCACTCGATGGGTTCGCGGAACGTCCCGGGGCTGTACCTGATCGGCGAGATGCTCGATTGTGACGGGCGCATCGGCGGGTTCAATTTTCAGTGGGCCTGGTCGACAGGCTACCTGGCCGGTTGCGCCGCAGCGCAGAGTCTGGACCACGGCGACCTCAAAGGCGACTGCGATGCCCCTGTCGCGCCTTGATTCGGCGATCGCGTTTCCGGTCTGCGATCGTTGCCTCATCAGATTTCGGCCATGACGCGCACGGCAGGGCCGCCGTCACCTCCGAAGGTGCGATGGTCAACACGCAACTCGACGCTGCCGACCTTATAGACGTTTTCCTCGGACATGACACCCCTTTACGAAACTACAGCCGGCACCGCTGCCGCGCCGCTTGGGCCGCAGCATAACGCTAGGGCGCCCCGTTCGAGTGAACGAACTTCATCGCGTTGTTGTAGAAGATGTCTTCGATCTCCTGTCTTCCGTAGCCCTCGAATCCCGCGGCGCGCTTGAAGGCGCGCAGCGTCTCGTAGTGGGCAAAGGTCGGTCGGGGGTCGCAGTGCGTGATGTTCAGGGCCGCGAGGTGCTTGTGGGTGACCAGATCCCAGCCGAATCCAAAGCTGATCATGTTGCCCTTGATTAGGTCGCACGGGAAATCGGTGCCGAACATGATCCGGTCGAGGCGCAGGTTGCGAAATGCGATCGTGAATACGTCGCTGTAGGCCGCCGAGGAGAAGTCGTACCAGAAGTTGGGCACGTCCTTGATCCGGTCGATGGCCCGCTCAAGGGGCCAGGCGATGCTGGCCCGGGCCATGTGAGCCAGGTCCCAGCGGACGTTCGGGTACTTCTCCGCGAGGTACCTTAGATCCTTGATGTTCTGCTCGTCGGCGATGCCCTCCGCCTTGCCGATGTGCATCATGATGATCAGGTGCCGGTCGTTGGCCAGCTCGATCAGCGGTTCGGGCACCATGTCGGTGATCCGGCAGTTCACTTCGTCGTCCGTCCAGAGGCGGTACGGCTTGAAGCCGCGAAACCCGTACTGGTCGAGGTCGGCCATCACCTTCTCGACCGTGAAGCTAGGGTGGATCTGCATCAGCGCCGCGGAGAGCGGGTCATCCGCGACCTGCGCCGCGGCGAACGCGTTGTTCGCGTCGAAGTCGTTGCGACGGTAGATCCAGCCGAACATCAGGTAGTGCGCCTCGCGTCCAGGGAAAAGTCTGGCGAAGGTGTCGTCGATGTCGGCGCGGTCGAACCGGTCCATGTTGATGTCGTCGGTCGTCTTGTACTCGGGAGGATCGTCGCCCGGATTCGAAAGGCAGAAGTCACTGTTCCCGCAATGCAGGTGGGCGTCGAAGATCTTCGAGGGAACGAAATCCTCAAGTTCCTCTTCCCAGATCCGCCGGTCGAGGTCGTTGGGTTGGATGGGCATCGGGACTCCAACGGACCGTGACGCAAGTGCTCGACACGGTGACATCGGGCAGGTGAAGGCTGATCCTTGTCTAGGGTTTGCGCATGTGCTGATAATGCGCCGACGGATTCCAGCGGCGTGCCCATAGCACGGCGCCTGCGGCGAACATCGCGAAAGTTCCGGGCTCCGGCACCGGAGCCTCGAGCGGGTCCAGCATCCACAGCGATCCGTCGGGACTCTGCTGCGTTCCGAAGGCGGCGACATAGATGCGACCGGTCAGCGGATCCACGGCGACGTCCAGCGGCCCCGGGAGGACGATCGTCTGCTCGCTGGTATCCACGAGCGGTTCGGACAGATCAAAGAAACTGGATGCGTCGAGCCGCAGGGTCTGAATCTGCTGATCGCCGCCTTGAAAATAGGCAATCAGAAGGCGGTCTTGCAGACCCGTCGCCGCCGCCGGGCTGTTCCAGTTCATGAAGTCCTGATGCCAGTAGAGCGGCGGCCCGTGGCCCGGCTTGGATAGAACGATCATCTTGCCGCTGCATCGAAGGCCTTCGAGACCGATGAGGCGGCACACTTCGGTCTGCGCCGGCTGCTCGAGAACTCTTGACACGATGGGGTCGGGAAAGCTTCTCTCATCCTGTTGCATGTCCATTTCGGCCCAGTGCTGCTGCGTGTAGACGTGAATGTCGCTTCCCTGGTAGCGGTACTTTGCATCCACGCGGACGCGGAGAAACACGTCGTTCGACCAGGCGCGCAGCTCCTCCAGAAGCTCTGCGCCCATGACGCCGGGGATCATGGTGTAACCTTGTTCGACGAGCTCGATCCGCTTGTCCAGGGCCTTTTCACTGCTGAGCGACAGCATTCGAGTGCCTCCTTTGGCAAGGCATTGTAAAGTAGGTGCATCGTGAGTGCATCGAGGACAGTTCTGCACGATCAAGTCGACCGCGATAAACTGATGCCCTTGTTCTGCCTGCACCACGGGCACTTTCCCTCTTGAAGGAACCGCATCGATGACAACGGCGGCGGAAATTGACGACTGGCTCGTGGCCCAGGGGAGCTGGGTCACCCGCGAACGCAAGGTGGACCGCATTCTCCACGGCGCTTCGGAACGAAAGATCCGCGCGTGCGCGGTGGCGTGGATGGGCACGACGCGCGTCATTCGCCGGGCCATCGAGGCGGGGTGCGACGGACTGATTGTGCACGAGCCGATATTCTGGTCCGGTCGGGACGATCCCGAGAGCATCTTCGATCCGGTCGAGGCCGACCGGAAAAAGTCACTGCTCGACCAGCACGGCATCACGGTGATCCGTTGTCACGACCTGTGGGACCGCTATCCGCGCATCGGTGTCGTCGACTCGTGGGCCGCCTGCCTCGGCTTCGACCGCATCACCCACCATGAATTCTCCTATGGCGAACCCGAGAAGCTGCCCATGCTCTACGCGATCGCCCACCTGCCGCCGGGCGCGACGCTGCGGGATGCGGCAACACAGATCGCCAATCGCACGCGCCACCTCGGTCAGCAGCACGTCGCAACGATCGGTGATTTGAGCATGCCCATGGAGCGATTGATGATCAATATCGGCGCGTGGGGATCGCACGCGATGCAATGGATGGCGGCTCGCGACGAGTACGGCGCGCAAGGCGCCGTCTCGACCGAGTTCGTCTGGTGGCGCGACGCCAGCTGGTCGCTCGACACCGGTTTCGCGTTGATCCACGCCAACCACGGGGTGTCCGAGTGCTATTCGATGCAAGTTCTGCGTGATTTCGTCAAAGACCGGTATCCGGACATCACCTGGCAATTCATCAACGAGGCTGCCCCCTACACGATGGTCGCCCCGACCGAGGGAAGGCCGGAACCGCTCGTGGTCTAAAGCGGTTTCACCCATGACGTAGCGTCCTGAGCTGCCTGCAGCAGCGTCTGACTTTGTTCCGCCAGTACTGGCGGACATCGACGACCCGCAGCGGGGTCGCCTGCTTCACCGACGCTCAGAACACTACGTCCGGATTGAAAACGCTCGAGTCCGTCAATGCGTCATGGCGATCGGCGGCAGGTCCGGTTCCTTCGCTCGGATCCAGATGTCGATTGGCGAGATTGTCTTGACATGATCGAAGCCTGCATCCATCAGGACGGCGCGGGCTTCTCGCAGTTGCGGCATTCGTTGGTGCAGGCAAACCGCCTGTAGATCGTAGAAGGCAACATCGGTCCGAAATACGTCCAGTGATTGCAGTTTGATAGTGCCCGACACGAATGATTTGAGCTTAAGCCGGCGCATCACCTCATCCCTGTCCAAGTGTGCCTGAAGGTAGCGGGCATAGGTTCCCCTGGCGCAAAGTGACCGCGGCCCGCGACGCAAACCCGCCAGCCAGACGGTCGCTGGCTCGGGGCAGAGCACCGCATCCGACGTTGAGAGACGGCCCGCAAGAAATTCTGCGATGTCGTAGGACGGATCGACCTTGATCGTCGGAGGAAGGATGATCCGAACCCCGTTCTCTGCCGAGAGTATGGAGCGAGCCGGCAGCACGACGAGCAGAATCGCCACCAACATTATCCCGCTCCATCCACGCACGGCCGCCTTGTGCCCCAATCCCCATGTGGCCAGTGCCGCCAGCACCAGACCTGCCACGACGAGTCCGGCCAGCAGCCCTTTCATGGCAATGGTCAGCCCCGCGATCTGGTGCTGGAGATTCTGGAATCCGGATTCGAACACGCCCGCGGCGAATACGAACGGGAAGAGCACGACTGTCCAGCGCAGCCAGCGATTGGCATGACCCGCCCCCCACGGGGCAACCAGCGCGACGCCACAGATCACGGGCAGGGGCAATACCCAGAACGCGCGCCAGTAGACCTGCGGCGGAATGACGTACGTCGTGATGAGCGGGACGATGTAGGGATTGAACAGAACGAGAAAGAAAAGCATCGGTGCCACGACGGCCAGGCGCCGCGCGGTGTCCGTCGTGACAAAGAGCCACGCCGACAGAAGCCAGAAGATCGACAGGGAAGCCAGCGGTCCGGCGCCGAACTGGCGTTGGAATGTTCGATCGAACAGGTCATCAGGCATCGCTGGTAATTGAACTTTGCTCATCAGCTCGGCTGTCTCGGCGCGCAACAGGAGTGCCAGCCCGAGCGGGTACAAACATCCGACACAGCCCCACCCGAGGGCGCGCGACGCGATTCGCCAAGGACGGCCGGCCGCAGCGCCGGCCACGATGGCCAACCCCAGTGCCGGGGCCGCCCAGAGCGCCGTGGAGGTCAACCCGACCGCCGCGATCTGGGAGGCGATCAGCCGCAGAACATTTCTAAGGCTCGGCTGCCGGCCGACCGCGATGCCGTAGAACACGATGAGCGGCACCAGGGCAGTGACAAAGATCGCCTTTCCCTGGTGCAGGCGGATAAAGGAAAAATTGCCATAACTCTTCGGAGTTTCGCCGTACGCAACCAGAAACAGCAACACGGCGATGACGCCGAGCAGCCACCCATTGGGCAACAGCCGGCGAAACAGCCGGGCTAGCGCGAAAACGCAGCAGAAAGCGGCGGCGGCCGGTAACCACAGATGATTGAAGACGATGGGCTCGATCCCGGACAAGTAGGAAAGCGCGCCGGAAAGGAGGTTCACCGTTTCCACGCGATAGACCGGCAGCAGGATAGGAATGTTTACTGCGGCATGGAGCGTATCGCGTGCGAGCAGGGGCAGCCGTGGAGCGTCAGCCGTTGCCGCTGCCACGTTCAGGTAGATCGCGTCGTCCGCGTTGGGGCAGTGAGCCGCAAGCGCCAGCCCGGCGGCAAGAATCGCCAGGACCCACACGGCGATGACGCCCTTGTCATCACGGTACGACATCAACGGTTGGTGCGAGGTACGCAGGAAGAACAGAGCTGCCAGAAAATACGCGCATATCAGGTGCCATGCCAGGACGAAGTTGTGCGTCACGTCCTGCGTCAAGTCCTGCGTCAAGCCAATCGTGCAGGTGATGGCGATTGCGGCGAAAAGGAAGGCGGCGCGGAATGCGTCTGTTAGGCCGAACGAGAATCCTGGATGGGTGACGGACTCCCCTTCGACCACGCTTGGCGACATTCGGCCGGCGACGACAAACAACACGGCGATCGCCGGAACGACCAGCGCGCTCGCCACCATGAGGTGGATCAGGCTGCCCCCAAGCAGCACGGTGGCATGTGCCGTCAGTGACCAGCCGGCGAAGAGCACGACGACCCAGTCAACAAGACCGTTATTGAGCCGCGTGAGGAGGGCGACTCTGAGAGATGTTTGCGTCCCATCCTGGGCCAGGTCAGTGGGAATGGTCATACGACAGACCCGATCGTCTCGGGAGCGTGTAGCTCATGCCGTGTGGCGAATCTGCTTCCACTCGTGTTTCATGTTGTACAGCCAGAGGCCGAACATCAGGACACCGAACAGTTCGTATCGATGGTCGGCCTTGCCTTCGCGGTGTTGAGATAGCAGTGTTGAGACGATCTTCGGGGACAGGTACTGTCCAAGTTCGTCCTTCGTAGACGCGACCACGTCCATCAGGAGGTCGCCCCAGCTCGTGCGCAGATAGACCTCGAGCGGCATATTGAAACCAACCTTCGGACGGCGCAGAATCTCCCGGGGAAACACCGATTCAAGAACGCGGCGCAGAATGTACTTGCGTTGGAAGCCGCCGCGAAGTTTGAATTTTGACGGCAGGCTGATAAGTTTGGAAACCAGTTCCAGGTCCAGGAACGGAACGCGCACTTCAAGTCCGTGTGCCATGCTCATCCGGTCAACCTTCACGAGCATGTCGTTCGGCAGATAGAATTTCAGGTCCATCCAGAGCGCCTGGGCGAGACGATCGGGACACGCGGGCCCGTCGCCGAGCACCGCCGAATAGGCCACTATCGGATCTTCAGATCCCAGACGCTCAAGGTACTGCGGAACATAGATGCGTCGCCGCGCGTCGGGTGAGAAGATGCGGCGCCAACTGCAGTGATGACGGGGAAAGGGATCGACACCGAATGTTGCGAAACGGCGCACGGTGTCGCGCAGACTGTATCGCGTGTCGCGCACGGGCAGGAGCCGCGATGCCAGGCGCAAGCCGCCCAACAACACGGTGGCATGCATCCGCGACAGGAACGACGCCAATAACGTAGCCTGGTAGGTGGCGTATCCGGCGAGCAGTTCGTCCGCGCCGTCTCCCGAGAGAACGACCTTCACCCGCTCGGCGGTGGCCTTCGACAAGAGATAAAAGGGGATCGACGAGGCATCCGCGGTAGGTTCTTCGAGGTGACGGGATACGATTTGCGGCAAAGCATCGACATCCCCCTCCACGTCAAACTCGACGAGCGGGAGGTTCAGCCGTTCGGCGATCTGTCGCGCGGACCCGCTCTCGTCGTACGCCTGGTGCCGAAATCGACCGTGATAAAGATTCAGACGTGCGTCCCTGTCTTGGCCTAGGCCGTAGGCAATCGCGGCGGAATCAAGACCCCCGGAAAGAAACGAACCGATCGGGACATCGGAAACGGTCTGCCGGCGAATGGCCGCAGTCAGTTGATCGTCGAGCATCGCGCGGGCGTCGGCTTCAGTCAGTCCTGAAAGGTCCTCTTCGCCGTCGAGCCGCCGGAAACGTAGCTCGGTCGAACCCGAAGCGGTCCAGTGCCGACAGAATCCGGGTTCCAGCTGGCGAACGTCGGTCAGTCCGGTTGACGGTGCGGGTGTGTAGTTGAAGCAGAAGTAACGGTCGATCGCGGTTTCGTCGATTCGGCGGTCCAGATCGGGATTGAGCAGCAGAGCCTTGATCTCGGAGGCGAAGGTGACGGTGTTGCCGTCATCGCAGAAGAACAGGGGCTTCACTCCGATCGGGTCGCGGGCCAGCAGCAGCGAACGATCGCGAAAATCATACAGTGCAAAGGCAAAAATCCCATTGAGCCGATTCGGAAACGTTGTTCCCCATGCGCGGTAGGCGTTGAGCAGGACTTCGGTGTCGCTCTGGCTCACGAAGCAAAATCCCAGTGCGACCAGCTCGCGGCGCAGCTCTCGATAGTTGTAGATCTCGCCGTTATAGGTGACGACGCAAGTCTTTTCCGCGTCGAACATGGGTTGTGCCCCGGCGGGCGAGGGGTCAATGATGGCCAACCGTCGATGACCCAGACCAAACCGGTTCTCGTAATGTATCCCTTCCCCATCCGGACCTCGATGTGCGAGGACGCGCGTCATCGCGGCCAGCAAGGGGCGCGACAGCGGCGTCGCGTCGGCTGAATAGGAGAAGAAACCGGCGATTCCACACATGGTGTCAGTGTTTCAGTCGTTCTCGGATCGTAACTCGAAGAGTTCCTGGCGGATGGCGTTGATCTGCGCGGAGAGAACTCCCATGAAAAACGTCAGGCAGCCGGAGACGAACACCACGGCGCCCAGGACTGGGACGCCCAACCCCTGCCGATTCATGACCGATATGGAGTAAACCGTG
>CAUZBA010000041.1:0-13754 GCA_963577635.1 Phycisphaerae bacterium | reverse complement strand
CTTTCAGGGAGGGGCTGGGGGAGGGTGGAGCGCCCGCGAACAATGCGGCGCATCAATCAACACCGGACCGAGTCGATTCGCCGGACTTTGCGATCTGGATCGGCAACGATCGTCGAGCGGCTGCACCCTCCCCTGGCCCCTCCCTCAGAGAGGGAGGGGGGTTCGGTTTCTTGGAGGCGCGACGCAGGAATGCGACGATGACGGATCGACAGATCACTTACGCCGAGGCGCTGAACGAAGCGCTGCGCGAAGAGATGCAGCGCGATTCGTCCGTCTACGTTCTGGGCGAGGACGTGGCCAAGATCGGTGGCCTCTTCAACGTCACCAAGGGGCTGCTCGACGAGTTCGGCGCCCAGCGCGTCATCGACACGCCGATCTCCGAAGCGGCGATCGCCGGTGCCGGCATCGGCGGTGCCCTGGTAGGCGCGCGGCCCGTGATCGAGTTTCAGTTCAACGACTTCATGACGATCGCAATGGATCAGATCGTCAATCACGCAGCCAAGTACCGGTACATGACCGGAGGCCAGGCCCGGGTGCCCGTGGTCATGCGGGCGCCGATCTGCACGGGCATCGGCATGGGGGCGCAACATTCCCAGAGCCTGGAGTCGTGGTTCGTCCACGTGCCCGGGTTGATCGTCATCATGCCGTCGACGCCGTATGCGGCCAAAGGGTTGTTGCGGTCCGCGATTCGAAGCGACAACCCGGTAATTTTCCTGGAAAGCCGGCACATCTATGCCGTCAAGGGACACGTACCCGAAAACGGCGACCTGCTGCCGATCGGCAAGGCGGCCGTTCATCGCGAAGGCGGCGACGTGACGATTGTCGCCACCGGTCGGATGGTCGGGATCGCGATGTCCGCCGCGGAGAAGCTGGCCGAGCAGGGAGCCGAGGCCGAGGTCATCGATCCCCAGACGCTCAAGCCGCTGGACACCGACACCATTCTGGAATCGGTGAAGAAGACGAACCGCCTCGTGGTCGTCAACGAGGGCTGCCGCACGTGCGGATACGCCGCGGAGGTCGTCGCGACGATGTCGGAACTCGCGTTCGACCACCTCGATGCGCCGATTGAGCGCGTCACGACCAAGGACGTGCCGATGCCGGTCTCCAAGGCGCTGGAAAGCGAGATTCTGCCCGACGAGCAGGACGTTCTCGACGCCGCGAATCGAACGCTGGCGTGAGGGGGGGGCGAGGATTGGAGTCGTTTCGTATTGCAGAAGTAGAAGAGCAGAAGAGCGGAAGAGCAAGAGAGCAGGAGAGAGGATCCGGATCATTTTCCTGCTCTTCTCCGCCTGTGCGATGAGCTCAGCTCGATGCTAGATCTAAACGGCCACGCCGCGCTGGTGACCGGCTCGTCGAAGGGCGTCGGTCGCTCCATCGCCGAAGCCTACGCGCAGGCCGGCGCCGACGTCGTCGTTCACGGCCGGGCGATGAGCAGCGAAGCGCAGCAGGTGCTCGACCGCTGCACCGCCGCAGGCGTGAAGGCGTCGTTTGTCGCCGCCGATCTGAGCGGGCCGACCGAGCAGGTGGTCGATCGCCTGTTTCAGGCCGCGCTGAAGGCCCAACCGAACCTCGACATACTGGTGAACAACGCCGGCCAGAACTTCGACACTTCATTCGAGATGATGACCCACGAGCGCTTCGAGAAAACGATGCGCCTGAACGTGTTCTCCGCGTACTTTCTCACCCAGGCGTTCGCCCGACGGTGGATCGACCAATCCGTTCGGGGTCGCGTGCTCTTCATCGGATCGATCAACGGCCGCCTGGCCGAGCCCGGATGCACCGCGTACGACATCTCCAAGGGCGCCATCGAAATGATGGTCCGCACGCTGTGCGTGTCGCTGGCACCGCACAACATCCGCGTCAACGGCCTGGCCCCGGGCCTGGTCCGCACGGCGCAGACCGAGTTCCTCGACGAGATGCCGACGCTCACCGAGTGGATGCTGCAGCACACGCCCAACGCGCAGATTCCGCACTCGGACGTGTGCGGCCCCGGTGCGGTGTATCTCGTCAGCGACGCGGCCGAACACGTTCACGGCCACATGCTGATGATCGACGGCGGCATGGGCATCTGGCAGCAGCCGCCCCCGCCGGACGGCAGCGTCACCAGCGCGGGGTGAGAAAGCGGCGCGGCGCACGCGGCGGCACCTCCAGCAACAAATGGCGAATAGATAGCGCCATCACGCGCATCGATCGTGCGTTTGACGCCACCCAGTCGGCGTCACGACTTCCACAGATCGACCGCGCCTCGCGCTACCGCTTCCACGGCGGCACGACCGTCACTTCAAGCTCCTCGACGATGATGTCGTCCTCGCCGGGGGCGTTCTTATCCAGCGCGGTCACCTCGGCGCGCAGGACGTTGTCGCCGAAGACAGCCGGTGGTGAGGTCAGGGGAATCATGTAGGCCCGGTAGGGCTTCATGGGACGGCCGACCTCCTTGGCGCGCCCCTTGCCGTGGCGCCTGGACCTGATCGGGCCATCGGGCAGCGGCGTGCCGTTGAGTGAGAAGGAAAGCTGGTCGTGGTCCCAGGAGACGGCGCTGACGACCAGCTCCGCCGCGGTGCCCGAGTCGGTCAGGTCTTCGGCGATTCGGAAGCGGTATTCGCCGCCGCTGCCAATCTTGCGGGCCATACGAATCTTGTCGAACTTCACGAATCCGCTCTCGGACCGCGCCTGAAGCGGCATGAACAGGTAGTGGCGCGGGAGGCCGTCGTAGCGGCCGTCGCCGCGGATCTGGCGCAGCCACGCGAGCGACTTGGGGAAGTCACCCGCGATCCAGGGCCAGCCGCCCCCGCTGCTGCGGCGCCGAACCCAGTGGTACTGAAAGTTGAACTGCGAGATGCCATCGGCGCCCGCCGCGTACATGTTGCGGGCCGCGGCGCGGTAGTGATCCGGCTGCATGATCCAGGGACTGCCACCGGCGACCAGCGGGTGCACCGCCGGATAGAGCATGCAGTCGGTGCCGCGTGTGACGGCGGCGAACTCATCGTACTGCGCGTTGAAATCGGTGAAGAAAAAGTCGCACGGTGCCAGGTAGTCCACGAGGCCCTCGCGGGCCCAGGTGGCCACGTCGTAGCCCAGGGCATCGCACTCCTCGAGTGTCTGGGGAACGCGGACGCCGAGCATGAGCCTGCGGCCTTTCTGTTTCGACGCCTCGTCGAGGCGGGCACGCACGCGGCGCAGAAACTTCGTCATGATCGGGTGGCTGTCGCGCGCCGCCTTCACCGGGAAGCAGTGCATCCAGCGCGTGTAGGTGAACTCGAAGCCGTCGACGTCGAAGCGGCGCAGGATCTCGTCGTAGATGGCGTAGACCCAGTCGCGGATCTCGTCATGTGTGTAGTCCATGGCGGCGCGGGCGGGGAAATCGGGGTTCCAGAGATCCTGCCGCTTCTTGAGCATGCCGGTGCCGCTGCCGCCATGGCGGTCCGCCATGCGGAAGGCGGCGAGGAACTTCATGCCGCTCCTGTGGGACTGGTCGACGACGATGGCGATAGGCGGGCCGTCCTGCGGCGGGATGCCGGTCACGGGGGTCTTGCCCGTGTGAGGTTCATGGTCCGGATGCTCGGGCTCGAACCAGCCGACGCCCTGTTTTGAGAAGACGTCCTGGGCGTAGATGTCCACGCCGTTGGCGGCCAGCGTGTCCACGTAGGCGCGCAGTTGGGCCGCGGTCGGGTTCTCGGTCAGGACGCTTTTCATGTCGCTGCCGAGATCCGAGACGTAAACGATCCGCACATCACCTCGCGGTTTTGGAGTTCGAGTCAATGTGGTCGGCACCGTCTCGGATGTGGTGCACCCCGCAACGCACACGAAGAGCAGTGTCGAGGCAACAATCATGTGTGGCTTAATCATCGTGGCGTTTTCCTTTGCGTGTTCCCGCGTCCGGCCCCTAGATTCATCGCGACCCCTCCCATCGCGGCACGATCGTCACTTCCAGCTCCTCGACGTGGATGTCGCCCTCGCCTCGGGCGTCGAGCTCGGTCACCTCGGCGCGCAGGATGTTGTCGCCGAACACCGCCGGCGGCGCGCTGAGCGGGATCATGTAGGCCCAGTAGGGAGCGAGCTTCCTGCCGTAGTTGTCGGGGCGCCCCTTGCCCTGCCGCTTGGCCTTAATCGGCCCGGCCGGCAGCGGTGTGCCGTTGAGCGAGAAGGCGAGCCTGTCATTGTCGGCCGAGACCGCAATCACGATCAGCTCCGCTGCGAGCCCGGACGTGGTCAGGTCCTCGGCGATGCGGAACCGGTACTCGCCGTTGCTGCCTACCTCCCGCTTCAGCACGATGCGGTCGTTCTTCACGAAACCGCTCTGTGACGCGCCAGTGCCCCAAAGCGGATAGAAGAGGTAGTGACGCGGCAGTTCGTCGTAACGACCATCGTTGCGCAGGTGGCGCAACCACGTGAGCGCCTGGGGATACCC
This sequence comes from Phycisphaerae bacterium, assembly GCA_963577635.1. GTDB lineage: Bacteria > Planctomycetota > Phycisphaerae > Phycisphaerales > Phycisphaeraceae > CAUZBA01. The sequence continues at coordinate 9,346 of CAUZBA010000041.1, read as the reverse complement.
GGCCGGCGGGTAGGGATAGTTGGAGCGTCGCCGGCCCCAGTGGTACTGGTAGTTGAACTGCGAGATGCCGTCGGCGCCGGCCGCGTACATGTTGCGGGCCGCGGCGCGATAGTTCGCCGAGGTCATGATGCTCTGCTTGGCCAGCGTGCTCATCGGGGGGTGCACGGCCGGATAGAGCATGCAGTCGCTGCCGCGCGTAATTGCGGCAAAGTCCTCATACGTTGTGTTGAAATCGGTGAAGAAAAAGTCGCACGGTGCCAGGTAGTCCACGAGGCCCTCGCGGGCCCAGGTGGCCACGTCGTAGCCCAGGGCGTCGCACTCCTCGAGTGTCTGAGGGACGCGGACGCCGAGCATGAGCTTGCGGCCTTTCTGCTTTGACGCCTCGTCGAGGCGGGTCCGCACGCGGCGCAGGAACTGCGTCATGATCGGGTGGCTCTCTCGCGCCATCTTGGTCGGGAAGCAGTGCATCCACCTCGTGTAGGTGAACTCGAAGCCGTCAACGTCGAAGCGGCGCAGGATCTCGTCGACCAGGGCGAACATCCAGTCGCGCAGATCGTCGTGCGTCCAGTCCATGGCCGCGAGGTCGCCGAACTCGGGGTTCCAGAGGTCCGGTCGCTGCTTGATCAGTCCGGCGCCCTGGCCGCCGTGACGGTCGGCCATGCGGAAGGCCGCGAGGAACTTCATGCCTCGCTTGTGCACCTGCTCGATGGCGATGGCGATGGGCGGGCCGTCCTCGGCCGGGATGCCGTCCACCGGCGTTTCGAGGTGGGCGTGGTCGGGGTGCTCGGGCTCGAACCAGGTGACGCCCTGTTTCTGGAAGATGTCGTGCGCGAAGATATCGACCCCGTTGTCGGCCAGCGTGTTGATGTAGCCGCGAAGCTGGTCCGCCGTCGGGCTCTGCGTCAGGATGCTGCGCGTGTCGCTCGCCGCATCCGAGACGTAGACGATGCGCGCGTCGCCGCGGGGTTTCGGGCGTTCGGTCAATGGCGCCGGTGACGTTCGGGTCGATGCGCACGCCACGCAGTATGAAAGAATCAAAGCTAGGGCGGTGGTCAGAACATGGCGATTCAACGAAGAGGCTTCCTTTTCTGGGTGGTTGACCATGTTCGTTCCCTATTTCGCTCCTGCGACAGTCCGTCTCGCTTCGGTTCTCCCGATCGTACCGCGGGAGGAACTTATAATCCAATCATTGACTTCACGGCGCAGTCGTCATCGAATTCACCATTCGTCTGGGATATGATCTGTACACGTCCGTCCTGAGGGCGGCCGCCGATACCTCGGCCCGGAGGAAACTATGGACACGCGCAGATCGGCCCGGCGCACGCCGGGGTTCGCGTTTCGCGGCATGGTTTACGTGGCGATCGCGGTGGCCGTCCTCGTGGGCGTGGGCGCCTTCGTCGTGCGCGAGCGTTCCTCCGAGCAGCCGAAGCCGTACAACGTCGTCCTGATCAGCCTGGACACGACCCGGAAGGACCACCTTTCCTGCTACGGATACGGGCGCCGCACCACGCCGAATATCGACAAGCTTGCTCAGGAATCACTGGTGTTCCAGCATTGCGTTGCCGTGTCCAACTGGACGCTGCCGACTCATGTCTCGATGCTGACCGGTCTTTATCCGACCACGCACGGCGCGCATTACGTCGATCGCAGCAAGCCGCACGTGGCTCACATCGAACCCGCGGCGCGAATGGCTCCGGGCTGCACGAGCCTCGCCGAACTGCTTTCGGATGCCGGGTATCGAACCGGCGCGGTGATCGGCAACTGGTGGTGGCTCGGTCGACTGTACGGACTCGATCGAGGGTTCGACCACTACGACCACCGGCACGGCGCGCACGCCCAGACGTATCGCCCGGCATCGCAGATCACCGACGAAGCCATCCGCTGGCTGGAACAGGGGGACGACCGGCCGTTCTTTCTGTTCCTCAACTACATGGATCCTCACATTCCGTACGCACCGCCGCCGCCGTACGACGCGCTTTTTGGAGATGGCGGCGGGGCGGATTCGCCGCAGAAGACCTGGTCGTTCTTTGTCAACGTGCAGCACGACGTGATCAAGAACAGACGGCCGATTCCGCCGAACATCCGAAAGTTTCTGGTCGATGCCTACGACGGCGAAATCGCCTACATGGACGAGCACGTCGGTCGCCTGATCGACTGGCTGCGTCGGACAGGGAAATATGAAAATTCAGTGATCATCGTCACTGCCGACCACGGCGAGGCGTTCGGTGAGAATTTCACCGCGGGCCACGCGGTGTCGATGTACGAGCCGGAAGTCGCGTCCCCGATGATCGTCAAGCTGCCCCACGGCACCAGGACCGGTCCGATCGACTACGGTGTGCAGCACGTCGATATCGCGCCGACGGTACTGGACATCCTGGGCCGATCCGACATCGCGCCGGTCGAGGGCCGGTCGATGCTGGAACCCAGTCGGCGTGACCTGATCGCGGTGCAGTACATCAAGGAGGCCCACGCCAGGATTCGCCCTGAGTTCAACCGCGTTCAGTGGGCGCTGTATCGCGATGGTCTGAAATACATCGAGTACTCGGATGGGGATCGTGAGCTCTATGATCTCGACGTCGATCCCGCGGAGCGCAGCGATTTGAGCGGATCGCGAGGCCGCGATGCAGAGGCGCTTCACGCGACGCTGCGCGAATGGGTCGAGAACGCTCGGCCGCTCGATCAGGATGACATCGAGCCGATCACGGTCGATGAGGAAACCGCGAAGCGACTTCGCGGCCTGGGTTACGCGCAGTAACTGCTTTCTTACACCCCGAGTGACTCGACGATCGCCTCCGCCGCGCGCCGCCGGGGTTGAAGTGCTCGTCATGATCGTAGTAGTAGTCGGCGGAGACGCGTTGCAGAATCTCAATGATCGGAATGTCAATACGTCGCAGCAGTTCCAGGAACTCACTGGTTTTCGCTGAGTACATCTGCGATCGGGCCTCGACCCTGCTCGGCGCGATGAGTACACGAAATGTCATGTCTCGCTCGCGTGCCTTGGCCCGCATCGCTTCCACGAATCCGAATGCCTTTCGCGGAAAAAAGTTCACGATCTTTCCGTCGACCACCATCGCACGTGGCAGCAGATCCGGATGGTCGGGTGTCATCGCTTCATTTGTCGATGATTGCAGTTGCCACCGACGGCGGCCGAAGCGGTGCCAGATGTTGTGCAGCACGACAACGCGATTCACGGCGGTGGGCCACCGGGTCGCGCGTACGGCTGTCTTGATCCCGTCGGCGTACTCATCGGGCGTGAACGGTGTTCCGTCGTCCTTGCGTTGCGTCACGAGATAGCCTTCGTAGCTGGTACGGTTCTGATCGGGCAGGAGATTGTCGTCCCTCATGTCGTTGCTGTAGAAGAGGTAGACGACGGCGCTTCCCTGATACCAATCGCAGCGTGCCAACGTCTCCAGGATGGAAGGCGGGCCGTAACCGTTGACCCCGGTGTTGTACGCGCGGATCCTTCCATCACTGACGTGTTCGATCTGATTGTCGATCATCTCCGATTGGTCGAGCAGCAGGCCGAACGTAAAGGAATCGCCGATCAGGAGAATGTTCGTCGTCCCGCCCGGCCGCGGCTCTTCGTCGCGGTGTCCCAGCGAGTTGGTTCGAATCTCCGCGCGGACGATCGTATCGTCGTAAAATCCGTGATAATCCGGCGCCAATCGATACCCGGTGACCTCATCCTTGATGTAGAGGCCTTGCTGCGTGGTTCTGAATCGAGGCGTCCAAGGGTGCGGGGCGGCGCTGCACAGCAGCAGCGCCACGTACGGGCGACGATGGTCGCCGCGGCGCGTCGCACCAGCGGGTTTCGCACGGCTGCCGTCGTCAGGCACAGGAACAGGCCGACCACGGTCAAAAACCACTGGGTCGGTCTGAAACCCGGGACGGCGAATCGGGTGGGAAGCCAATCGGCCACGACGGTCAGGACGACCAGCGCGCCGCCGAGGCCCATGATGGCGAATCGCATTTTCAATCCCCGTCAACAGTCTTCTTCAACGCCGCGCGTAGTACGGTAGTCCGATTCGGTGGCGCCTGTCCACCGGCCGCGGTGGAGAGTCAATCGCGGTTCACGCTCTTGATACGATAAAGCCATATGCCTCTCGGTTCCGACAACCGCGTAACGGATCGCCCTCGACGAAAAAAGCTCGGCAGGAAACTGCTGCTGCTCATCGTCTCCACGGTATTGACCCTCCTTTTATTGGAGGTCATCTTTCGCGTTGCCGGGGTCAGGAAGGATGACCTTCAACTTCGAGTCGACAATCTGGTCAAGACACCTGGAAAGGAGTCCAGGGAAGTCCTGTACGGGTTCCCCACCCACTCGATCTTTATCAGCCGATATTCGTCGGATCCGCGCGGCTATTTCGAACCGGGAAACGCGATCTCGCATCAACACAATTCGGCAGGTTGGCGGGACGTCGAGCATCCCTTGGAGAAACCGGCCAACGTATTTCGAATTCTCGGGCTCGGTGACAGCTATCTCTGGGGGCAGGGCGTCAAACGTGAAGACATCTGCCTGACCATGCTCCCCGCCCTCCTGCAGGACGCCATGCCGAACCGGACTATCGAAACAATCAACGCCGGAATGCCGGCGATGAACACGTTCGACCAGCGCAACCAGTTGGAGATGCGAGGCCTCGAATACGATCCTGACCTGGTGATCGTGCATTTCGTGCTGAACGACGTTGAGGAGGATCTCAGTCGTCGGGGCCCGAAGGTGGAGTTTTTTGAACAGTACACGGTCGTGTCGGGATCGACCGACTGGCTGTCAGCCTATTCCTACGTGTGGAGGTGGATGCGTCGGGGCACCCTCAACTACGTGCGAGGGCAGAAGTACATTCAAGAGTGCGTCGACAGCTTCGGCACGGTCAACCCGGGTTGGCAAACGTGCCGCAAAGCACTTCGCGACGTGAAGGCGATGTGTGACGGCTACGACATTCGACTGTGCGTGGTGATCTTTCCGTTCTTTCACGAACTCAACGGCGACTATCCGTTCCAGAAGATTCATGACATCGTCTCCGGGTACTGCGAGTCCCTGGAGATTCCGGTGCTGGACCTGCGCGAACATTACCGCGAATATCGTGGGCCGGAGCTTTGGGCCCATCCCTCCGACCAGCACCCGAACGAGATCGCACACGAGATCGCGGCGAAGGCCATCGCGGCGTATCTCAAGGATCACGCCGAAGAACTGCTGCGGTGAGCTGAAGACTGGATTGAAACCGCTCAAGAGCGTTTTAAGTTTCGATGTAGCGTTTTGAGCGTCGGCGAAGCCAGTCTGACGCGGAGGGCGAAGGGGTCCCCATTCGCAATACTTCGCGAATGGGGGTGCCCCGAAGTCCGCCGCGGCGGATCTGCGAGGGCGGACACGCGACCCCGCTGCAGCCGGCTCAGGACGCGACAGTTAAAGTGAAACCGCTCCAGACGTGGGGGAATTGAAGGTATTCTGAAAAGTGTGCTGTCGTGCAGGCACGTCCGGCAACTGCCGTGGCCGCACGTTGCATCGGGCAGCGGTCTTTCAGGTGGTCGCCGCCACCGTGTCAAGGTGGCATGCGGTCGTTATTCATAGAATTGGTCACGCTGAAATCTCGCCACACGGCGTAGCGATGAACGGCAATGTCATTCCCCGATACAATGCTGCGAGTAGTGTCGGCGATTCGCACGAGGCATTTCAACGAACAGAGTCATACGAGGCGCGCGGAGCGAAACTATGATGAGCAGAACCATTTTCGTGATGACAATCGCCGGTCTGATCGCGTGTTCGCATGCCGCAACCGTTCGTGGTGTCGGCTGGCGTGGCGACGGCACGGGTCGGTATCCCGACGCCGATCCGGCGCTCGAATGGGCTGAAGACAAAAACGTCGTCTGGGTCACACCGACCGACGATTGGAGCCATGCGACGCCCGCGGTCGGGGCCGAAAGGATTTTCATCACGGCCGAGCCGTTCGGTTTGATCGCCCTGAACAAGGCCGACGGCAAACTGCTCTGGCATGCCAATCACGAATACGAGGACCTGCCGCCCGGCGACGAAGCCAATGGGTACCTCGCGGCCGAGCGGATCAAGCGCCTGGCGAACGAAGCGAAACGGGAACTCGAGACCGTACGGAAGAATCTCAACGAGCTCGTGAATGCCGAAGCCAAGGACGAAGCAAAGATCGCGAAATTGAAATCAAGGGAAGCCAGACTGGCGAAGCGGCACGCCGAACGCAGCGAACGATACGAAGCCATGGCCGAATTCAAGAAGCCGGGGACGTCACCCAACTGCGAATACGCGTCGGCGTCGCCCGTGACCGATGGTCGCAGTGTCTGGGTCGTGTTCGGCAACTCCGTCGCCGCGTGCTACGACCAGGACGGCGTGCGGCAGTGGATCAGGGTCATCGACAAGCCGGGCAAGCAGGGGTTTGGCCACAGTTCGTCGCCGCTGCTGGTGGACGGCATGTTCGTGATTCAAATGGATGATCTGGCGGCGCACGACGCCGACACGGGCGAATTGCGATGGCGAACCGATGTCGAGGTGATGCCGGGCACGCCGGTGATGACCCGCCTGGACGGCAAGGCGGTGATCGTGGCGCCATCCGGACACATCATTCGTGCCAGCGACGGTGCCTTGCTCGCCCGTGTGAAAGCCGGCATTTTTAACAGTCCGATCGTTCATGACGGCATCGTCTATTACGCCAGCAGCATGAGCGGTGTGGCGATGGCGGTGAAGTTGCCCGAGAAAGCCGAGCCGTTCGAGCCGCAGATCCTGTGGAAGACGACGGTCGTCGAGGGGGCCCACTACTACTCGTCTCCCGTTGTCCACAAGGGCCTGCTGTACACGCTCGCGGAGTTCGAAGGGCTCAGTGCGCTCGACGCGAAAACCGGTGAGTTGCTCTACACCCGGAAGCTCGAGATCAGCACGGCGTTCCCCAGTGTCACCGTCGCTGGCGATCACGTCCTGGTCACGGGACAGGGCGGCACCACGTATGTCCTCGAGCCGCAGCGGCAGTACACCGAGGTGGCCAAAAACAAGCTGGAAGGCTTCCGCAGCACTCCCGTGTTCGAAGGGACCCGGATGTACGTACGCGCGAAGAAAAACGTCTACTGCATCGGGCGTTAGGGAATACCTAACCGAATGTCTTGCGCAACTCGTCGACGTAGGCGTTGTTGGGATTACCGGGAATCTTGATCGGTGTCTCCCAGTCGGTGGGTAGTTCATCCAGGCGAACCGGCCGGCCGTTGTTCTCGAGCACTGAACGCCACCCTGCGAGGAACACGTCGCTCTTGTGCAGAATCTGCTCGTAGGTCTCGGGCATCTCGCCGAACAGCGCCATCCGCTGGAACGCCCAGATCGTCGGGGCCCAGAACTCGGTTCTGCCGAAGGTCGGGCCGGTGCCGGTGTAAATACGAAAACCGCGCCCGCCGTACTCTTCGGGCGTGTGAATGCGGATCGTGCCCAGCGAGTCGCTGACAAGGTGAAGCGTCCCGAAGAACTGGCGCCCCTGCGGGTCGCGATGTTCGTAGGTGATGACGCCGGGTTGCTTGTGCCACGAGTTGGCGCGGTAGGCGACGGACACGACCGGGTTTCCGGCTTCGGCGATCGCCTTGACGATCATGTAGACCCCATGAATTCCGTGCGTGGGATAATCCGCGGCCCCGGTCGTCGCGCTGTACGAGATGATTTTCTTTCCTTTGACCCATGCCTGGGCCCGGGCGATTGTGTTGGTGTGCTCATAGGCCGAAGGGTTGAGGATCTTTGCCCCGTGCTTCTGCGCCGTCTCGATGATCTTTCGAGCCTTCGCGACCGAATTGCTCAGCGGCCGATTAATCAGGTTGGGCAGACCCGCCTTCAGGTAGGGTTCGTGGAGGATGTGGTTCCACCCGTGGCAGTGATAGCCGCCCGAGATGATTCCATCGACCTCGCCGAGCATGTCGTCGAAATTCTTGACCGCAACGCAGTCGTACTGATCGGCGAACCCCTTCGACCGTTCGAAGTTGAGTTCCCAGCAGTGCGTCATCCGCATCCCGGTGTACGGCGCGTCCGTGCCACCGCGGCGCGGATTGATCAGAGGTCCCCACCAGTTCGGCAGGTGCGAGTAGGCCGAAACATTCAGACACCCGATGCGCAACGTCTTGCGGGCCGCGCGAGGCGCGACATCCGACGCCACGACCCGCGCGGCCGGCGCGACCATCAGGGCGGCGCCGACGGCCGAAGCCCGTTTCACAAACGTGCGGCGCGTGATACGTGTTCTCATGAGATCCGACTCCGCTGGCCACGGAGTCTACCAGACGGGTAGGGAAAAGGGGTCGGGAGTCGTTTGTGCGAAGCACCCCATGGGCCCTGCGGGCAAATGACTCCCGACCCATTTTTTACGTCCCGGGTGTGGCAACGGTCGGCGTCTTTCAACGAGGGCGCTGTGCGCGGTACGAGCCGCACTCATTCGTACCACTCGGAAAACGATGAGACCTGGCGCTGGTCGACAACTCATGTCCAATCCAGTCAAGCATGCCGGCGGGAGGACTCGAACCTCCAACCTAGGGCTTATGAATCCCTCGCAACCTTCGAAAACGCCGGGGAAAACGCCCAATCGGGAAAACGCGCAGCGCCAGGCGCAGCGCCCAGAACAGAGAACGCCCCGGATGGTCCCGATCTGTCTGCCATCGCCGACGCCTTGGCGGCCCTCCCCGAGGCCGACCGCCCCGCCGTCGTCGCGCACGTCACGGAGCAGGTCAAGCTGTGGCCGGACAAGCTGGCAATGGTCCGGGCGCTGATGAACGACGCCGGGCCCCTGACGCTGACCGACTCGAACGAGGGCAAGAACGAGACGTAAGACGGCGGCAGTCCCAGCCGGGCCCCGCGCGTCGCCCCGGTCGCCCCCGCCTCTAAGGGATTCCCCTAGAAAAGCGGTAATATTATTACCGCTTTTGGTCTACGAAATCATGAGCAACCAAACCGAGTAGACCCCGCCTGCAACGGCACCGCCAGACATGATTGCACTAGTCGCTGTGGCGACCCCAACAGGAGCGACTGACATGGCCAACCCAAACTTCAAGCCCATCTACGTGCCGCTGAATCTCTACGACCAGATCGAGAACCTGCGTTGGCAGATCACCCTCTGGCGTCTGCAACGCAAAGGTAACCCTCGCGTCCCCATGCACCGCGTGGTCGAGATCGCGGTCAGGGATGCCAAGCTGAAGGAGCGACTCGACAAGGAGACCCAGGATCCGTCATCGGTAGCGGAATAGAGGTGAATGCGGCTTGGTCGTGATGCCCGTCTGCTGGAAAAAGCGGTATGGGAAAGGTCGTGTTTTTTATAGCTCACTCGGACACGTCGCCACAGATTTTGACGTGCCTCAAGCAAGAGAGATC
>CAUZBA010000040.1:0-13837 GCA_963577635.1 Phycisphaerae bacterium | reverse complement strand
AGGTCGGATCCAGCCCGGCCTGGATGGCGCGAAGGCTCGAGGCCGTCGGTCTGCGCAGCGTGAACAACGTGGTCGACGTCACCAACTACGTGCTGCTCGAGACCGGCCAGCCGCTGCACGCTTTCGACATGGTCCGGCTGGCGGGGCGCCGCATCGTCGTGCGCCGTGCTGCGCGCGGCGAATCGTTCGTGGCGATCGACGGCTCGAAACACATGCTGGACGAACAGGTGCTGGTCATCGCCGACGACGCGCAGCCCGTGGCCGTCGCCGGGGTCATGGGCGGGGTCGAAAGCGAAGTCGGCCCCGACACGGCCGACGTCCTTCTGGAATCGGCGATCTTCGACCCGCTGGCAGTCCGGCGCGCCAGCCGCAAGTTGAAGTTGGCCAGCGACTCGAGCTACCGGTTCGAGCGCGGTGTCGATCCTCTGGGCGTCGAGGTGGCGAGCCGGCGTGCGGCGGCCCTGATCTGCCAGGTGGCCGGCGGTCGATTGGCGCCGGGCGTGATCAGCGTCGGCGGTGATGCTCCCTCGTCGCGAGCGGTCACCATGCGCGTCGATCGCTGCCGGGCGCTACTCGGACTCGACCTTGACGGCGACCGGATGGTTGACCTGCTCGAACGGTTGGGCCTCAATCCGCGGCTGGCCGGCGGGCGCATCGCGTGCTCGATCCCCTCGTTCCGCCTGGACCTCGACCGCGAGGTCGATCTGGTTGAAGAGGTCGCGCGTCTGCACGGGCTGGATCAGATCCAGGTCAACGAGAGAATCCGCATCGTGGCCCGACCCGTCACGCCGAACGTTGCGGCCCGCCAGTGCCTCGGTCGCGTCCTGACCGCTCACGGATTCCACGAAACGATCACCTCGACCTTTCTGCTTCCCAGGTACGGCGATCCGTTCGTACCCGACGGGGCCCGGGCCGTCCGCGTCGACGAATCCAGGAGCGGGGGGGGCGGATCCGTGCTGCGACCCTCCTTGCTGCCAAGTCTCCTGGTGTGCCGCAAGTCCAACCAGGACGCGGGCAACACGCACCTGAACCTGTACGAAGTCGCATCCACGTGGTCGCGCCGCGACGCAGACATCGCCGAGCGACAGGTACTGGCGATGATCAGCGATGTGTCGTCGGATAGCGACGTGGCCGACCAGAGGCAGAAGATGATGCGCCGGATGCGCGGCACGCTGGAGGAGTTGGCGTCGAACTTGGTTGGCCGCAACGCGATTGCCTTTGCGGCGGCGCCGGTGAAGAACCTCGAATCGTCAGCGAGAATCGAGTTGCACGGTCGGCAGGTCGGCGTGGCGGGCATTGCCGATGCGGCGCTTCAGAATATGTTCGGCATCCATGGGCCGGTCGCCGTTGCCGAACTCGACCTCGCAGCGCTGATCGAGAAATATCCGCCGTTGCCGCAGGTAGTTCGATTGCCGCGCTTCCCGGCCGTCGAGCGGGACCTTTCCATCGTTGTCCAGGACGCGGTGCGCTGGGACGACATCAAGCGCCTGGTGCAGCCTGTCGACACACCACTGCTCGAAGACCTCGTCTTCCTGACCATCTACCGTGGCATGCCCGTGCCGCCCGGGTACAAGAGCGTCAGCTTTCGCATGATTTTTCGCTCCGCTGATACCACACTGCGACACGAGCAGGTGGATAAGCAGATCGGTGAAGTGGTTGACCGGCTCAAACGCGAACTGAACGCGGAACTGCGCGAGGGCGGGTAAGTTCAGATGCACGACGCAATTGAATTCGATGTGATCGTCGTCGGCGGAGGTCACGCCGGGGCCGAGGCGGCATGGGCGGCGGCCAATCTGGGTGTCCGGGTGGCGCTGGTCACCATGGATCCGCAGAAGATCGGCACGATGAGCTGCAACCCGGCGATCGGGGGGCTGGCCAAGGGCCAGATGGTGCGCGAAGTCGATGCCCTGGGTGGGCTCATGGGAATCACCGCCGACGCGACGGGGATCCAGTTTCGCGTGCTCAACGCCACCAAGGGCCCAGCGGTACGCGGGCCGCGATGCCAGTGCGACAAATACCGTTACGCCCGCGAAGTCAGGAGGCTGCTGTCGTCGCGCCGCAACATCCAGGTCATCGCGGGTAGCGTTGAGGACGTTTTGATCCGATCGGGCCGCTGCGCCGGCGTGGCGGTCAACCGTACAGGCGGCGCCCACGACGAACTCGCACGCCTCAGCGCGCCCAGCGTGGTGCTCACGACCGGCACGTTCATGCGCGGCCTGATGCACACCGGCGAGCGGCAGACGCGCGGAGGCCGGGTCGGCGAGTCCCCGGCCGTCGGGATCAGCGGCGCCCTGCGGCGCCTGGGTTTCGAACTTGGCCGGCTCAAGACCGGCACGCCGCCGCGCCTCGACGCCGAAACGATCGACTTCGACGCGCTGGAACCACAGCCGGGCGATCCGGACCCCGTGGCATTCTCGGACATGACCGATCTTTGCCGGTTCCCGTCGATCGAGCAGAGGCCGTGCTGGCTGACGCAGACCGACGAGGCGTCTCATGCGATCATTCGGGCGAACCTTGATCGGGCGCCGATGTACAACGGCCAGATCGCCCGAGACAACGTCGGGCCGCGGTACTGCCCGAGCATCGAAGACAAGGTGATGCGCTTCCGCGACCGCGACGCGCATCACGTATTTCTCGAACCCGAGTCCCTGGACACCGATGAGATCTACTGCAACGGCATTTCCACGAGCCTGCCCGACGACGTGCAGGACGTCATCGTGCGTCGCATGCACGGGTGCGGCCGCGCCCGCATCCTGCGCTACGGTTATGCGGTGGAGTACGACATGGTGTGGCCGCACCAGATCGACGCTACGTGCATGACCAAGAGCGTCGAAGGCCTGTTTCTTGCCGGCCAGATCAACGGCACGAGCGGTTACGAGGAGGCGGCCGCGCAGGGCCTGCTCGCGGGGCTGAACGCGGCCCGGCTTGCCGGCGGGAAGACCCCGGTGCGCCTGGGCCGGGATCAGGCGTACATCGGCGTCCTCATGGACGATCTGGTGACCAAGACGCCGCGCGAACCGTACCGCATGTTCACCAGCCGCGCCGAATATCGCCTGCTGCTGCGCGCGGACAACGCGGACGAGCGGCTGACACCGTTGGGAAGGCAACTGGGGCTCGTCGACGACCGGCGCTGGGGCGCTTTCGAGCGACGCCGGGCCGCGGGGCACGATCTTCGCCGCGTTCTTGCGCAGCGCCGTCACGACGGCATCAAGCTGATCGACTGGCTGCGCCGCCCGCATGTCGACGAGCGATGGGTCGCTGCCCGTCTTGACGCCCGTTCGCTGCCGGCCGCGGCCCTCGATCGGCGCGTGATCGGCGGGGTGCTGGCCGAGGCGAAGTATGCCGGCTACATCGAACGCCAGCACGAGCAGATCGAGAAGCTCAAGCGCCAGGAGACCACCGCACTGCCGGCCGAGTTCAACTACGAGCGAATCACCGGTCTGCGCCGCGAAGCGCAGCAGGTGCTTGCCCGCTTTCGACCCGCCACGCTCGGGCAGGCCTCGCGATTGTCGGGCGTCAATCCGGCGGATGTCATGGTGTTGGCCGTCGCTGCGCGACGTGGCGCGTCGCTGGGCGACGCATGTCTCAAGTAGTGAGAGTCGCAAGTCGAAAGTCGTAATGAATGGGGACTATTTTGCGGAGCAGGCATTGACTTTGTGAGCTTCGACTCGTTTCCTATCCCCGACTTGCGACTCTCGTGGAGCGACCCGCCTTGCAGCCGGACATGCATTCCGTTCAGATAGCCCCATGCCCGCCAGCGACACCCCCGCCCCATGTGTCGTGATGATCTTCGGCGCTTCCGGAGACCTCACGAAGCGAAAGCTGGTTCCGGCACTCTTCGACCTTTACCGGCAGAAGCAGATTCCCGAACGCTTTGCCGTTCTTGGCATCAGCCGCACGAAGATGACCGACGACGCGTTCCGACAACGCCTGGGCGAGTTCATCGACACCGGCAGTTCGGCGGACGACGGACGCGACTGGTCGGCATTCGCCGGGCGTGTTCACTACCACGCCGCCGACCCGACCAGGGCCGACGCGTACGATTCGATCAAGACCCGCCTGGCATCACTGGCCGAGCAGTACGACACCTCCAGCAACCTTCTGGTCTACCTCTCGGTGGCTCCCCAACTGGTCGAGCCGATCGTGGTGCAGCTCGGTCAACAGAACCTCATTACCGAGGGTCGCACATGGTGCACGCTGGACCGCAGCGACCCCGCGTGGCAGCGCGTCGTGGTCGAGAAGCCGTTCGGTTCCGACCCGGCGTCGGCATCGCGTCTTAACGCCGTGATCGGGTCGGTCTTTCCGGAGCAGAACATCTACCGCATCGATCACTACCTCGGCAAGGAGATGGTGCAGAACCTGATGGTTTTCCGCTTCGCCAATTCCATCTTCGAACCGATCTGGAACCAGAACTACATCGACCACGTTCAGGTGACGGCGGCCGAGACGGTTGGCGTGGAAGACCGCGGCAGCTACTACGACTCACCAAGCGGCGGGGCGATGCGCGACATGATCCAGAGTCACCTGCTGCAAGTCATGGCCGTGGTGGCCATGGAGCCGCCGGTCTCCATGACCGCGGAAGACGTGCGCAACGAAAAAACCAAGGTGCTCGCCGCGACACGCATCCCGAAGAGCGACGAAGTCGCCGACGCGGCCGTCCTTGGGCAGTATGGCCCCGGCCAGATGGACGGCCAGGCCGTGCCCAGCTATCGAGACGAGCAGGGAACGACTCCGGACAGCCAGGCGCAGACTTACGCCGCGATCCGGCTGCACATCGACACTTGGCGATGGGGTGGGGTCCCTTTCTACCTGCGATCCGGCAAGCGCATGGGCCGAAAGCTGACCGAGGTCGTCGTGACATTCAAGCACACGCCTCACTGCCTGTTCCGCGAGCGGGCGACGCGCACGCTGAAGCCCAACCAGATCGTGATCAACCTGCAACCGGACGAGGGGATCAGCCTTCGTTTCGAGGGCAAGGTGCCTGGCGCGGGGATGCACATCCGTGACGTCGAGATGGACTTCGACTACATCGAGCAATTCAACGCCGAACCGCCCGAGGCGTATGCCACGCTTCTGCTCGACGCGATGCGCGGCGACCAGACGCTCTTCAAGCACCGCGAGGAGATCGAGCGGTCATGGCGGATCGTCCAGCCCGTCCTTGACTACTGGAAGCAGAACCCGCGCGACGACCTGCCGAATTACGCCGCCGGAACCTGGGGCCCGTCCGCGGCGGACATTATGATGGCGCGGGATGAGAGACAGTGGCATAATCCGTGACGCGGCGTCCGCCGCGCGTCGCAAGTGGTGAGAGTCAAAAGTCTCAAGTCCGAAGGAACGGGGACTACTTTGCCGTATCGTCTTTGACGCCTGGCGCGTTCGACTCGATTCCTCTTCCTGACTTGAGACTCACGGTTAGCAACTTGCGATTCTCAAACAACAGCCCCAACCATGACCCTTGCACTACCTGGCAAAGTCCACATCTGCCCAACGGCCGATGAACTCTACGACGCCGTCGGCCGCGCCATGATGACGGCGGCGACCAGGGCCGTTGCCGACAACGGTGTGTTTCACCTGGCGCTATCCGGTGGCCAATCGCCGCAACCGCTCTATGTCCGCCTGATGATTGACCCGATCTTCAGGGATATTCCCTGGGCGCAGACGCATATCTGGATCGTGGATGAGCGGCGCGTCCCGCCGGACGACGAGCGATCCAACTTCAGGATGATCCGCGAGACCCTCGCCGACCATGTGCCGACCCGCGGTCGGCAGGTCCATCGCATGCCGGTCGAGGCTGAGGATGCCGCAAGCCGCTACGAGAGCGAACTGCGACGCGAACTTGCCCCACGCGGCCGCCTGGATTTCGTCCTGCTGGGTATGGGGGCCGATGCCCACACGGCGAGCCTTTTCCCAGCCTCCCACGCTCTCGACGAGACCCAACGGTGGGTCGTGGTCAACGATGGGCCCACCGTCGTGCCACCCGCACGGCTGACGATGACCTACGTTCTATTGAACAGTTCCTGCCAGATCGCCATCCTCGTGACCGGCCCGGAGAAGGCATCCACGATCCAGCGGGTCTGTGAAAGGATCCGCGAATCGGGCCCGAATCCGCAGGAGTTACCGGTCACTGGAATCCGTCCGGAAGGGGGCGGCCTGACATGGTTTCTTGACGACGAAGCGGCCGGAACGGGACTTTCCTGACCGGGTCGCATCGCGTTAGGAGCAGGAAAGGGGAAGAGCAGCAGAGCAGCAAACAGGAGTCGGGCCACATTCCAACTTCCCGATTTCCTGCTTCGCTGTTCTTCCGCGTTCCTGCTTTACGCGACCACTTCGGCCCACGTCGACCCACGTGATACGAGACTTCAACTCTGTTATGATGGTGTTAAGATGTTGGTCATCGTCTCGAAGAGGTGGGATTCAATTGGCGATTACACTGGAACAGGCCGCCTGCGTTGCGGCGCCGGGTGACAACGCGGCCATCGCGTCACGTCGACTCGAGGCCGGAACCGAAATCGCCGCCGACGGCAGGCCGTTCGTGATTGCGCACTGCGTGCTCGAGGGGCATCGGTTCGCGACCGCGCCGATCGACAAGGGTCGGCCGATCCTGTCGTGGTTGATGCCGTTCGGCACGGCGCTGCGCCGGATCGAGCCCGGCGAATACCTGTGCAACGAATCGATCCTGACGACGCTGAGTGAGCGGCGCGGCGATTTCGCGTTGCCCGCCGAGGCGAACTTCGCCGACCTCGGTGAAATGCCGCCGGTGGACGTGGACGCGATCAAACCGGTGCCGCAGGTCGAAGCAGCGGCGACACCGCGCACCTTTGAAGGCTACGACCGTGGGCGGCGCGGCGTCGGCACCCGCAACACAATCCTGATTCTGGGTACGTCTTCGCTCACCGGGACGTACGCCAGGTCGCTGGCCGAACGCTTCACCGGCATCGGCCGAGAATTCGCGAATGTCGACGGCGTCGTGGCCGTGGCCCACACCGAGGGGGGTGAGGATCGGCCGAATAATCTGGAATTCGTCCTGCGGGCCCTGCGCGGTTTCGTCGTGCACCCCAACGTTGCTGCCGTCCTGGCCGTCGACTTCGGCGATGAACCGATCCACAACGCGATGTTGCGTCGTTTCATGGTCGATCGCGGCGATGCGCTCGAAGGCGAGCACGCCCCGTTTCTGCGGTTTATGAGCCTCAACGGCAGCCGCAGCCTGGCCGCGGCGCTGGACGAGGGCGAAGGGCTGGTCAGGTCGTGGCTCGGCGCGGTCAACGCGTGCGCGCGCACCACACAGTCCTTGAAGCACCTGAAGATCGCACTGCAGTGCGGCGGGTCCGACGCCTTTTCCGGCGTCTGCGCCAATCCCGTGGCGGGATGGGTGGCCAAACAGACCATTCGCTGCGGCGGTTCAGCCAACCTCGCCGAAACCGACGAATTGATCGGCGCCGAGTCGTATGTGCTCCAGACGGTGCGCGATGCCGCGACCGCCCGGGCGTTTCTGCGGAAGATCGAGATCTTCCGGGATCGCGCCGTGAGGCACGGACACAGCGCCGAAGGGAACCCCAGCGGCGGCAACAAGTTCCGCGGGCTCTACAACATCACCATCAAATCGATCGGCGCGGCCCGCAAGAAGGATCCGCAGGTGCGCATCGACGACGTGATCGATTACGGCGAGCCCATGACGCGGCCGGGGTTCTACTTCATGGACAGTCCCGGCAACGACCTGGAGAGCGTGGCCGGCCAGGTGGCCTCGGGCGCCAACCTGATCCTCTTTACGACCGGAAACGGATCGATCACGAACTTCCCCTTCGTGCCGACGATCAAGATTGTCAGCACGACCGGCCGATTCGACATGATCCGCAACGATATGGACGTGAACGCGGGACGCATTCTTGAGGGTGTGCCGCTGGACGATATTGGCGCCGAAACCTTCGAGCAGGCGCTGGACGTCGCGTCCGGCACTCGCAGCGCCGGCGAAAAGGCGGGCCACGCCCAGGTGCAGCTCTGGCGGAACTGGAGGGTCGGTTCCGAACAGCGTGTGGCGGTCGGCGGATCCGCCTCGAAGCCCGGCGGTCGTCCCCTGGCGGTTTCGGCGCAGCTCGCGGGCGTCGGGCGGTTCCGGGCTTATCGAACGGAACGGGGAGTCGCCACCGATCAGGTCGGCGTCGTGGTGCCGACGAGCCTCTGCTCCGGCCAGATCGCACGTCTGATTGTCGACAGGCTGAACTCGATGGCCCTGCACCGACCCGCGGTATCGCAGTACGTGACGTTCGTGCACACCGAAGGTTGCGGCGCTTCCAGCGGCGACGGAGAAGAACTTTACCTTCGAACATTGATCGGCCACGCGGTCCACCCGATGGTGAGGCGCTGCCTGTTTCTCGAACACGGTTGCGAAAAGACCCACAACGACGCGATGACCCACACGCTCGAACGGTATGGGGTTGACCTGAAGGACTTCGGCTGGGCCAGCGTTCAGATGGACGGCGGGATCGACCCCGTCGTCGCGAAGGTGGTCGACTGGTTCGACCAGGCGCTGACCGGATGTGGCGAACCCGCGACGGCCGAGGTCGGCCTTGACCGATTGCGGCTTGGAATCATGTCGGACGGTCCGTTCGATGATTCGGCGGCCGAACCACTTGCAGAGCTGGCGGCGCGGGTGGCGGGAAGCGGCGGCGTCGTGGTCATTCCCGCGAACGCTGCGTTGCCGGGTAGCGACGCGTTCGCCAAACGGATCGGGGTCGCGGCACCGATCGCGGCGACGTCGGCCTTCGGGCAGATCGCCGTGGACAGTGGCTTGCACCTCATGGACACGCCGACACGGCACGCCGCCGAGACCATCACCGGGTTGTGCGCCACGGGCGTGGAGGTGATCGTCGCCCACGTCGGCGCCCGGCCGCTGCAGGCCCATCCGATGGTACCGATCGTGCAGATCACCAGCGGTCTGGAACTCGCAGACGTGGATCGTGTTCTGCGAGTAACGGACAGCGAACCGACCGCTGTGGCCGACGACCTGCTGGACCTGGTGCTCGAGGTGGCCTCGCGGCGCTATACGCCGAAGCTGTCTGGACAGGGGTATACGGACTTTCAGGTGACGCGCGGATTGACGGGGATATCGATGTGAGTGCGACGGTCGCTGCGCAACCGTCGCGAGTCGAAAGTGGTGAGAGTCGAAAGTCACAGAGGAGGGGGACTACTTTGTGGGGCAGATTCGACTCCTCCAGCCTTCAACTCGTTGCTCCTCCCGACTTTCGACATTCACCACTTTTGACTTGCGACTAGAGCGGGTTAAGTTTGTATGTAGCGTTTTGAGCGTCGGCGAAGCAAGTCTGGCGCGGAGGGCGAAGGAGGCGACCCCGCAGTGGGTCGGCGATGCAGCACGACAAAGCCAGGCGCAGGTGCAGCCAGCTCAGGACGCTACAGTGAAAGTTAAACCGCTCTAAGGCGGTTGACGTCACTGCTGCGGTCAACGTCGCGACAACCGACCCATGAAGGTATTATTCAGGCTTGGTCGCTGTGACGACCGCCGCTAAAAGGAGGCCGCACAATGGCTATCGAAACGCTTTACGACAAAGATGGATCCATCACCGCGCTGCAGGGTAAGACCGTGGCCGTCCTCGGCTACGGCAGCCAGGGTCACGCCCACGCGCAGAATCTGCGTGATTCGGGCGTCCAGGTGATCGTCGCCAACCGGCGCGAGTCGGACAACGGCAAGCTTGCGATCGAGCACGGTTTCGATCCGCTGTCCGTCGCCGACGCGGTGAAGGGGGCCGACGTGGTGGTCCTGACGCTGCCCGACGAGGTCCAGCCGCAGGTGTACAACGAGTCGATCTCGCCCAACCTTCGCCCGGGTATGGCCGTGGGCGCCACGCACGGCTTCAACGTGCACTTCAAGACGATCGAGCTGCCGAGCAACGTGGACGTCATCATGGTCGCGCCCAAGGGGCCCGGGCACACCGTGCGCAGCGAGTTCGAGCGCGGCGGGGGCGTGCCCTGCCTGCTGGCGATTCATCAGGACGCGTCCGGGTCGGCCTTCGACCTGGCGATGGCCTGGGCGATCGGCGTCGGCGGCGGCCGCGCCGGCGTTCTCAAGACCACCTTCAAGGATGAGTGCGAGACCGATCTGTTCGGCGAACAGGCGGTCCTGTGCGGCGGTCTGAGCGCGATGATCAAGACCGCCTTCGACGTGCTCGTCGAAGCCGGTTATCCGCCCGAACTGGCTTACTTCGAGGTGTGCCACGAATTGAAGCTCATCATCGACCTGGTCATCCGCGGCGGGCTCAGCTACATGCGCTACAGCATCAGCAACACGGCCGAGTTCGGAGACTACTTCACCGGCCCGAAGATCATCAACGACCAGACCCGCCAGACCATGAAGGACGTTCTGTCCGACATCCAGTCGGGCAAGTTCGCCAAAGCGCTGCGCGACGATTACGACAAGGGCTTCGACTGGTTCAAGAAGCAGCGCGACAAGGACCACGATCATCCCGTCGAGCAGGTGGGCCGGGAGCTGCGCCGCATGATGCCGTGGCTGAAGCCCGTCGAGGTGTAGACAAAGGGAATCAGGGGTCGCGGTGGCGATCAGTGAACGGGCAGGGCGGCAGGGGTGACCACACGCAATCGGTATGCGTTGCGCGATATGGATCTTTCGACTCCTGATCATCCATTTCATCCATTTCATCCATTGAAATAAATCGGTCCCTTCGACGATTGGCAGGGACATCGGATCATGCTGGCTCTGACGATCATCCTCCCCGTGTCGGTGCTGCTGCTGGCGTTTGCCAACGGCGCGAACGACAACGCCAAGGGTGTGGCGACGCTGATCGGCAGCAGGACAATGGGGCAGCGACCCGCCCTGGTCTTCGCGGCGGCCACGACGCTGCTCGGATCCCTCGCGGCGATTTTCCTGGCCGGCGTGTTGATCGATCGCTTCAGCGGCAACGGCATGGTCGGCGCCGAGCTGGCGGGGTCCCCGGCGTTCGCCGCCTGCGTGGCGTCCGCGGCCGCCGTGACCGTTCTGCTGGCGACCCGCATCGGCATGCCGGTGTCCACGACCCATGCGATCGTTGGAGCGATCGTGGGCGTCGGGCTCGCCGCCGGCGACCTGCTCTGGGGCGCGGCTGTGACGAAATTCCTGATTCCGCTACTGGCCTCGCCGCTTCTTGCGATGGTCCTGGTCGTCGGCGTGTACGGAGCGTTGCGCCGATGGCGCCTGCACCTGGGCCTCACACAGCAGACCTGCATCTGCGTTGACCGCAAATACGTTCCGGTGACGGTCAGCGCTGACGGCGTGGCGGCCATGACCGCAGCTGGCGTGGTTCTGCACCGGGATGAGGTAGCCACGTGCCGCCAGGCGTATGCCGGGCGCGTCGTCGGAGTCGAAGCGCAGCGTGTGCTCGACGTCAGTCACGTCCTGACCGCGGGCGTGCTCAGCTTCGCGCGCGGGCTGAACGACACGCCGAAGATCGCGGCCCTCCTGATCGCGGCCGGTGCCGCGGCCCCCCAGGGGGCGTTGACCGGTGTCGGACTCGGCATCGTTCTGGGCGGACTGCTTGCGGTGAGGCGCGTCGCCCGAACGATGAGCAACGGAATCACCGGCATGAACGACGGCCAGGGTTTCTCCGCCAATCTCGTGACCGCGGCGCTGGTCCTGCTCGCGACGCTCAAGTTCGGCGTCCCGGTCAGCACGACGCACACGAGCTGCGGCAGCCTCTTCGGAATCGGCATGGTCAACGGCCAGGCGCACTGGCATGTCGTCGGCCGGATCCTGTTCGCGTGGGCCGCGACGCTGCCGGTCGCGGCCGGTCTTGGGTGTCTGGCGTGGCGGATGCTGGGGGCGTGAAACGAACTGACCACGAAGCCTGAATCCGGCGTCTAGGCTGTGCGGAGACTTGCCGCGATCGATCGACCGCAGATAATGAACGGTCGTGACCATACTCGCACTCATTGTCGTCGTTGCGATTGTGATCATTGTTTGGGTTCTGATACGTTGAAGTGATAGATTGTTCCAACGCGGCCCTCGGCGAAAGATGCGGTGGGATGCAGATTCGAGCACGAGTACGATTCGCGGAAGCTGGATGCCTATAGTCCTGCATTCCCACGGTCTTTCGAGAAAACTAACGCCATGACGCGAACCACCGCGGAATCACCATCCTCAACTTCGTATGCTGACCCCTACGACGTGGAGGATGAGGTGCGGCAACGGTACGCGGCGGCGGCCGATGCCGTGCAGCCGGCGCTGTGCTGCCCGATCACCGACTACGAGGGGGACTACCTAAAGGTGCTTCCAAGCGATATCCTTGAGAAGGATTACGGCTGTGGTGATCCGTCCGCGCACGTGAACGAGGGCGACACGGTCGTCGATCTCGGCAGCGGCGCGGGCAAGGTCTGCTACATCCTTTCGCAGAAAGTCGGACCCGACGGTCGCGTGATCGGCGTGGATTTCAACGACGCGATGCTGGACCTGGCCCGCCGCCATCAACCGTCCATCGCCGAAAAGATCGGCCACGACAACGTGAGTTTCGTCAAGGGCCGGATCCAGGACCTTGCTCTGGACATGGATCGGGCCAGTGCGTGGCTCGCCGACCATCCCATCAGGACGGTCGAGGATCTGTCGGCGTTCGAAACCGAGTGCGTGCGGCTGCGCAGCGAGGAACCGATGGTCGCGTCCGATTCGGTCGACGCCGTCGTCTCGAACTGCGTGTTGAACCTGGTCAAGACCGCGGATAAAAAACAACTGTTCGGCGAGCTGTTCCGCGTCCTGAAACGCGGCGGCCGCGCGGTGATCAGCGACATCGTCTGCGACGAGGATCCCACGCCGCGGATCCTCAACGACCCGGAACTCTGGAGCGGCTGTATCGCCGGTGCGTTTCGCGAAGACCGGTTCCTGGCGATGTTCGAGGAAGCCGACTTCTACGGCGTCGAGATCCTGGCACGCGCGAGCGAGCCGTGGCGCACGATCGACGGCGTCGAGTTTCGCTCCTTGACCGTGCGGGCCTACAAGGGCAAGGAAGGTCCGTGCCTGGAGCGCAACCAGGCGGTGATCTACAAGGGTCCGTGGAAGTCGGTTCACGACGACGACGGACACGTCCTGCACCGCGGCCGGCGCATGGCCGTCTGCGACAAGACGTACTGGGTCTACACAGACGCCTCTGGTCCCTACTGCGCTAATATCGACGCCGTGCCGCCTATGGACGACGTCGCAGTGGAGGATGCCAAGCCCTTCGATTGCCGCGGCGCCGCGGTGCGCCACCCGCGACAGACCAAGGGGCAGGATTACGACGCGACGATCGAAGCCGATGCAGACGACTGCTGCGCGCCCGGCGAGTGCTGCTGAGGCGGCGCTACCCACCCCGACCGGAGTCGATGAGTGCCACATCTTTCACTAGAAGACAAACTTTTCTTCAAGCGCGACGGCTACCTCATTAAGCACGAGGTTCTCAGCGAACAGCAGATCACCAACGCGCTGGATGCCCTCTGGACCGGCATCCGCGCGGACCGCCACGACCCGGACACCTGGGTCGGGGCGGGGCCGCGCTCGCCGGTGGAGCCGGATCACTCGGCGCTCGAGGCCACGGTGACCGAATCGCCCGTTTTCGAAATCGCCGAAGAGCTCGCCGGTAAGGGAACGCTTCGTCCCTGCGGGCCCGAGGCCGCGCTCAATTACCCGAAGGGCAGCGACGACTGGTCGATGCCTCACGTGGGGCACATCGACGGCTACTACATGCCGAGCAACGGAGTGCCGCAGGGCACGGTCGACCGGTTCATGCTCGCGGTGACGATTTACCTCAGCGACGTGGAGCACAGGGGCGGCAGCTTCATGGTCTGGCCGGGCTCGCACCTCACGGCT
>CAUZBA010000039.1:0-13888 GCA_963577635.1 Phycisphaerae bacterium | reverse complement strand
CACATACATGACCCAATCGCGTCAAAAACTGCGACAAGCCCTTGGAATCAAACACGTTGCAGCTTAAGGTCACGGCGTTCGCTACCAACCCCTTTTTCTCTTTCCCCTCTCCCGCCAGGCGGTGCGGAAGCCTTCCATCCCTCGGCGCAGCACTTCGGCCGGATCCATGGTCCACAGGGAATCTGGCAGCGACTCGTCGGAAAAGATCTCCAGGCAATAGGCGCCGTCGTAACCGGTCCGTTCGATCGCCGCGCACAACGCAGACAGATCGATCTGTCCGTCTCCGGGCAGCACGCGATCGTTCATGTGGCGCATCTCGCCCCTGGGCCAGTCACAGATGTGCACGCCGAAAAGGCGATCGCCGAGCGCCGCGATCCTTTCGCAGATCAGTGGCTCGCGCCAGATGTGGAAGACGTCGAGGTAAAGGCCGAAGTTCGGCCGATCCACGTCGTGAATCATCTGCAACGCCTCGTCCAGCGTCCAGATAAAAGTGAACTGATTCATGTAGACGCCGCTGAGCGGCTCCTGCCCGATCCGCACGTTCCGTTCCGCGGCGTAGTCGGCCAGCCTGCGGTAATAATCCCTCGCCTCGCGATGGGCCCGGGCGAAATCGCTGTCCGGCGCAGCGCCCGACGTCGACACCATGGTGACCTGCCGGTCGGGAAAACACTCGCTGAACAGGTCGATCATCCGGGCATAGAGCGGCATACGCTCCAGCGGCTCCCGGGGTTGATCGGGCGGGGTCATGATGTGGGGGAATGGCGAATGGGCGTTGGGCTGCACGCTCACGAGATTCAGATTCGAATCGCGCAGCATGGCAAGCTGCTCGCGTGCCCGGCCGGGGTCGGTGCTGAGCTTGGACTCCAGAACCTCGAGCCCGTCGACACCCACGCGCTCGCAGACTTCGATGTCCTGCTCGAAGGACAGCGAAGGCGTCGTGTACTGGCTGACGCCGAACGCGGGCGTGTCGTTCGCACGAGGTAATGCGGGCATGGCGTTGCGCACTCACGCTGGGTGGTTGATGGGGGTGGGGAGAAGCGACGAAGCGACGAAGGGACGAAGCGACGAAGGGGCCGTCACGACTGTCGTCGCGACGGAAGAGCGAGCGGCTACACCCTTGACGACACGCGGCAGATCAACGAAGACACAAGAGAGTGACGCCGAAACGGACAGACCTACGAAACACAACCCTTCGTCGCTCCGTCGCTCCGTCGCTCCGTCGCTCACAACTCGACTCACATGCCACATGTACGTTGGATACATCCAGAATGCCGGCTCAGATCGCTCAGGTCGACTAACAAAGTTCCTGCTTCATTCCCTTGAGCACTTCCCCGAGGACGTTGAGCACCTCGTCGATGTCGTCATCGCTGTGCTGAATCGAGTAGCCGTGGTGTACCGCGATGCCGCCGTAGTCGTGGAAATAGACGCCGCGATCGAAACAGCCGCGGATGATTTTCAACATTTTCTGCGGATCGTGGCAGAACGTGTCCTCGTAGCGAACCGGCGGCGTGCGCCGTCCCAGGACGATGTCGAATCGGGCCCCGTAGTGCGGCACGATCATGTTCAGATCCTGGTCGGCGATGATCCTGTCCATGCCCGCCGCGAAGCGTTGCTCGAGTTTCCGCAACCGTTCGAAGAATTCCTCCTGCATGGCAAGATCGATGAACGCCAGTCCCGCCAGGACCGGGATGATGTGGGCGTTGAACGTGCCGCTGTGCTGAACGTCTCCCACCGGTTTGTAAAGGTCCATGATGTCGGCGCGACCACAGAACGCCGAGAGAGGAAATCCGCCGCCGATGGACTTGCCGATTGTGCACACGTCGGGCGTCACACCCATCTCGCCCTGCGCGCACGCCGTTGACTTCTTGAACCCGCTCTGAATCTCGTCGAAAAACAGAACGATTCCCGCCTGCTCGGTCAGTCGTCGGGCCAGTTCGAGGTACCCGGGTTGCGGCAGGATGCCGCCGCAGTTGTAGTTCACCGGTTCGAGGATCAGGAGGGCCGCCTCGTCGGCGTGCCGCCTGACAGCCGCCTCCAGCGAGTCGGGGTCGTTGAACGGGATCGACACGATCAGGTCGGCGAACTGCGGCGGGATCCCGGGCGATTCGGGGATCGGATGAATCCGATTCGCTTCAAGATCGTCGGGGCCGGGAAAGCCGCCGATGTAGATCATCTCGTGGTAGCCGTGAAAGTGACCTTCGACACGGATGATCTTGTCGCGACCGGTGTGGGCACGGCAGGCTCTGATCAGGTGCAGCGTCGCCTCCGAACCGGCGCCGCAGAAGCGAATCCGGTCGGCGCAGGGCACGCAATCGCAGATCTTGCGGGCCAGCTCTTCGTGATAAATGGTCTCGAACGAGTTGACGTATCCGATTTCAACCGACCGGCGCACCGCCTCGTCGACCGCAGGGTGGCCGTGACCGAGCAGCGCCGCGCCATGGGCCATGGACATGTCGATGAACGAGCGCCCCTCGATATCCCACACGCGGCTGCCCTTTGCCCGCTCGGTGTAAAAAGGCACGCCGAGCGCTTTGTTGAAGCGCACCGAAGAGTTCACACCGCCCGGCATCACCTGCCGGGCCCGGTCGTAATGCTCTTGAAGCGTGGTGGCCATCAAACCTCCTGCGGAAGGACGGATTCATCCCCGACACTCGCCCGTCCGGTGAATTGAGACCGCCGACGAGTGCCACTAGAGCGTTTTCACTTTGACTGTAGCGTCTTGAGCGTCGGCGATGCAAGCCTGGCGCGGAGGCCGAAGCAGGCGATGCTGCAATGCATCGGCGATACAGGCCGACGCCGCGAGCGGGCGGCGCAGCCGATCGACGCCAGAGGAACCTGCAGGAGATGACCTATGTCAGGCGCCGCTGTAGCCAGCTCAGGATGCTACAGTTAAGGTGAAACCGCTCTACAACCGTCAGACGTTCGATGTGAATGATACGGATTTCCCAGGAATAACGAGCGCCAACGATGACCATTCCAATTCAGGCGATTCAGAGCATGCCGGCATTCTGTCCCTATTACCCCATGCCGCCGGCGCGCTATCGCGGCGCCCGGTTCCAGTACGTCTTTTTTCGGGCCGATGTGTCGGCCGTTGATCACGTCCTGCCTTCGTGCTTCGAACCGTCCGAAGACGGTTACTGCGGCGCGGTCGGCCTCGCGGTCGACTGGTCGGCGAACTATGGACAGTTCGAGGAAAGCGTCCTCCTGGTCAAGTGCAAATACGAAGGACAGACCGGTTTCTTCGCGCCGGTGGCCTTTCTCAACTCCCGCGGCAGCATCCCTGCCGGACGGGAAATCTACGGGACTCCGAAAGTCTTTGCCGACGTGACGGTGTCGATGGACGAACGCGTGCTGTGCACGCAGACGCGCCTCGCGGCGACTTCCGTCCTGAGCATCCGTTCCACCATGCAGCGCGAGGCACACATCGACGAGATGCCGGATCTCACGCCTTCCTGGCGGCTGAAGGTCATCCCCAGAGCAGACGGCGGCGGTGCCGACGTCATGCAACTCATCGACGGCGCGGGCGCTGCGGGCGATGTCGCCGTGCACATCTGTCGTGCGGGAGAGGGCGTCGTCGAGTTCTCCCCATCTCCAATCTATGACCTTTCCCGCTTCACGCCGCGGGAATACTTCGGCGCTTATTACGTCGAGATGGACTACACGGAGGGTTACGCGAAAATCGTGCGAGATTTTCTTGCCAACGACGACGATCGGCGCGATCGCGCCGCCTCGTCCCGATCATCCTGAGTTGTACAGCCGCATCCGACCGGTGATGGCCTCGCGTGTGAACTTATAGAAGTGCCAGTGCGTGACGCACCGGTTCAGGAACTGGGCGAATCCGACGATGTTGCGGCGATACTTCAGGTTCTCGCGGAAGAAATACCTCAGGTAGACAGTGCCCACTTTCCCCAGTGAGCCGTCGCGGAACAGGGCCCAGGACAGTTTCCACAGGAGTATCAGGCCGTAGCCGAGCGTGGGCAGCGGCTTGCCTTCATCCGCCTTCTTGCAGATCTCGGCCCGGCGCCGGTGGTAACGGTCGTAGCCGTAGACCTTGAAGTAGCGATCGAGAAAGGCCTCGGGCGTGTAAAGTCTCTGCACCAGCCGCCAGTAATTGGTCCGCAACTGCTCGCGTGTCATCTGCTTCGGGTGAAAGTTGCAGTTAGGGTCGTCCTCCGCCAGCCGCCCCTCCTTCTTCAGACGAATATAGAGCGGGGTCTTGGGTATGGCGATCAGCATGCCCACCATGGCCAGAAGGACCCCGTTGTCCTGAATGAACCGGTACTGGTCTTCGAAAATGTCCATGTCGTCGTTGTCGAAGCCCACGATGAATCCGGCGCTGATATCGAGGCCGGCGTTCTGGATTCGGCCCAGCTTGGCTTCGAGCGAATCGCCGCGAGCGTTCTGATACTTCCTGGTTTCAATGAGCGATGACTCGCGCGGCGTTTCGATGCCGATAAAGACATTGCGGAAATTGGCCTTGTACATCAGATCCAGAAGCTCTTCGTCATCAGCGAGGTTGATGCTGGCCTCGGTCGACAAGCGCAGCGCGTAGTTGTGCTTCTTCTGCCAGACGATGAGGTGTTTCAGCAGGGCTTTGGCTCGATTCTTATCGCCGATGAAGTTGTCGTCAACGATGAAGGCCGAATAGAAGCCCGCCTTGCGCATGTCGTCGAGTTCGGCCACGAATTGCTCAGGGCCCTTGACGCGCGGCTTGCGTCCGAAGATGACGATGATGTCGCAGAACTCGCACAGGAACGGGCACCCGCGTGAAAACTGCAGGGAGCCGGTGGCGTATCGATCGACCTTGAGCAGGTCGAAGCGCGGACGGGGTACTGTGGACATGTCGGTCCGCTCGGCCTGCTCGTAACGATACTCACAGGGCCGTCCCGCCGCGTAGTCCTCCAGAAAACCGGGCCACGTCGTCTCCGCCTCGCCGATGAAGATGGCGTCACACATGCCGTCGAAGTAATCCTCGTCGACCGAAACGTACGGTCCGCCCACCACCGTGAACACCTTCAACTCGCGAAGGCGCGCGAGGATCTCGGTCATCCGCTTTTTCTGCACGTTCATGCCGGTCACGCCGACGATGTCGAACGTGGGCATCAGCGACCAGTCGATATCCTCCACGTTCTCATCGAGCAGGGTGAACTCGTGATCGCCGCCCAGCGCCGCCACCGCGGGAAGCGAGCCCGAAATCATCGTGCTGCGCTTGTTGCCGGGGTACAGGGGCAGAGCGTGCTCGAAACCCCAATAGGATGGATCAAAACGGGGATTGATCAGGCAGACGGAAAGCGTGCGGCCGGCGACGGGCGTATGCCGGGGGTCGCCCGCCGGGGCCGAAACCGGCAGGCGGTCGACCTCGCTTTTGGTGCTGGCTTTTCGAGGTGGTGCAATGACTGCCTGCGAGAATCCATTCTCATCATTTAGCACGGGTAGCAACCCTTCGTGTAGGCAATTGATCCCAGGCCAACCGGCAGACCATCGGCATCATGTCTGAAACCCTGAATGTGCACACATCGGGCGGGGGTGTTCCACAAGCGCGGGGTCATGGAGCAACTTCTCACAGCACCCGCAGAGGTGGATTCTACGGTTCCACACCGTCAACGTCAAAACAGCCCTCGATTATGAGAAAGGCTCTTCGACGTCCGCCTGACGGCCCACGGGGCATCGCCCGTCACGTCACGTGGCGGTTGCCACAGGCGCCCGTATCGGCTTGATCGGCAGCACGATCGCACGCTGCTGAGGCGTGAGCCGCTCGATCAACGCATCCGACGGCACGTACCCATGCCGGTGGGCAAAGCTGGACGGAAGGTAGCGGAACACGATCGTGCGCCGGTGGCCGGGATTGGTCCTTGCCACCGAACCGTGCACCAGGATGTCGTTGAACACCAGGACGTCACCGGCCTTCAGGTGGATCTCGACGCCGCCGTCCACCCCGTCCCCGGCCTCCGGGCTGATGCCGCCGCCCTCCTTCTGCTTGGGATGCTTGAAATTGGACTTGTGGCTGCAGGGGACAACGAACGTGGCGCCGTCGCCCGGTCCGACGTCGTTCAGCGCCAGGATCAGCGACATGTATTGAACGCACCATTGACCCCGATCGATACCGCCTGGAGCGCGCCCGTCGACCACCCACCCCCCGCCATGGGCGCCGATGAATCCCCCCTGACCCCGGACGTTCAGAAACAGTTCGTGAATGAAGGGCTTGGCGCGCTTTCCCAGGTAATAGCGGACCAGGTCGATCCACGAGGGATGATCGATCAGACGTTCGAAGATCTCACCGGCCTCGTAAATGTGCTGGAGGTTGATGCCGTCAACATCCTTCCCCCGATAGCTCATCACCTGAACGTTGCCGTGCCATTCGACGCCGTCGAGCGGCGGCAGGGCGTCGATCCAGTCGTTCATGGCTTTGACGTGTATTTCGTCGAGCGCGTTCTCGATGATCTGGTACCCCCGCAGATCGAACATGTACTCTTCCATGGCGCTTGGTGTCTGCATGAACAGTTCTCCGGAGGGTGCTTCAATTTAGCGCCCCTGGCTTTCGCAGTCAACTACCCGGCACCAGGCCGGTAGACGACAGGGCGTTGCAAGTCGGCAATGCGGCAATACCCTGTACCTGATTCGAACGAGGAGTTGGTCATGTCGAAAAAACTCGCCGGCGGCTGCGTTATCGTCGAGGCATTGAAAGCGGCCGGCATCGACACGGTGTTCGGCATTCCTGCCGTGCACAACCTGGACATCTACGACGCGCTGCGTGACGAGCCTTCCATTCGCCACGTGGCCGCGCGCCATGAGCAGGGTGCCGGCTTCATGGCAGACGGCTACGCCCGTGCCAAGGGCGACATCGGGGTCCTGCTGACCAGCAGCGGGCCGGGGGCGGGTTTCGCCGTGGTGCCCATGGCCATGGCCACGACGGACGGTTCCGCCGTCCTTCACATCACCGCGGAGGTGTCTCGCGAATTTCTGGGGCGGGGCAAGGGGACGCTGCACGAGGGCGTCGACCACCTGGGCCTGATGAAAGCATGCAGCCTGCGCGCCCTGCGGGTCGTGAAAATCGGCGACATCACCCACGCGATATTCGGGGAGATCAGTGCCCTGCGCAGCGGTCCGGCCGGAGCCGTGTCGCTGGAGTTCCCGTTCGATCTGCAATGCGGCGAGGCCGAAGTCGAGGTCCCCCGATACCGTGACGTGTCGGTCAGGCGACAGCCGAACGAGAAGCAGATTGCCGAGGCGGCCGGGCTACTCGCCGCCGCGAAACGTCCGGTGATCTGGGCCGGTGGCGGCGTCATCGCCGCCGAGGCGACCGGCGAACTGAAACAGGTCGCGGAACTTCTGAAGTGCCCGGTGATCAACGGTGTCATGGGGCAGGGCGCGTTTGCGGCCGATCATCCGCAGCACCTGGGCAACATCGCCGCCGAGTCGAGCGTCCGCGAGTTGCTGTCGCGGTGCGACGTGATGCTGGCGGCCGGTACGCACATTCGCGCGATGGACAGCGACGGCTGGAACGTGCCGTTCCCCGACACGCTGGTGCACCTCGATGCGGATGCCGACAGGATCGGACGCAACGTTCCTGCGATCGCGCCGATCCATGCGGACGCTCGTTTGGGGCTGGCCGCGCTGACTGCACGTGTCGGCACAAACGTCGCCAGTGAATGGGATCTTCGGGAAATCGCCGAAGCCAGGACCCAGGCCTGGGCCGACGCTCGAAGCAGAGCCCCCGACGAGATCGAAGTTCTGGAACAACTGCGCGCCGGCGTTCCCCGCGATGCCCTGGTCTACTGCGATCGCACTTCGATCGCCTACTGGGCGTCACGCTTCTGGCCGGTCTACCATCCGCGCTCCTTTTTCTACGGGATGGGCTACGCCACGTTGGGATGCGCCATCCCCTCCGCGATCGGCGGGAAAGTGGCCAGACCGGATCGTCAGGTCGCGGCGATCGTGGGCGACGGCGGCTTCATGTACACCTGCGCGGAGCTGGCCACGGCCATCCAGTTCGGCATTCACATCGTCGTCCTGCTGTTCAACGACGACTGCTACGCCGCGGTCAAGGACATTCAGAGCAGACGCTTCGGCGGCCGGACGATGGCGGACCAGCTCGTCAACCCCGACTTTCAGGCGCTGGCACGATCCTTCGGTATGGACGCGATGAAGGTCGATGACGTCGCCGACGTGGCCCCGACGTTGGAGAAGGTCTTCAGCCGCAAGCTCGAAAGGAGCGTGCTGATTGAGATGCCCTTCGCCCTGGAACAGCCCGAGGCGAAGACATGACATTTCCAAAGGATTTCGTCTGGGGCGCGGCCGCGGCCTCCTACCAGATCGAAGGCGCCGCCTACGAAGACGGCAAGGGCCTCTCGACCTGGGATGTCTATTGCAAAGACAAGAAGCACGTCTGGCGCGGGCAAAACGGCGACGTGGCCTGCGACCACTACCACCGCTACAAGCAGGACGTTGCCCTGATGAAGCAGATCGGACTGCAGGCGTACCGCCTGTCGGTCTGCTGGCCTCGCGTTCTGCCCGAAGGTGTCGGCCCCGTGAATGAGAAGGGCCTTGCCTTTTATGACCGGCTCATCGACGAGTTGCTCGCGGCCGGTATCCAGCCCTGGATCACGTTGAACCATTGGGACTATCCCTACGAGCTGTTCTACCGCGGCGCCTGGATGAACAGGAACAGCGTCGACTGGTTCGCCGAATACACGCAGATCGTCGTCGACAGGCTCTCGGATCGAGTGACGCACTGGATGACGCACAACGAAATGCAGGGTGTCATCGGCTACGGCTACGGGGACGGCGTCGTGGCCCCGGGACTGAAGCTGCCCTTCGCCGACCAGTTGCGCGCCGGCCACCACATGCTGCTCGCCCACGGCAAGGCGGTGCAGACGATCCGAGCCCGTTCGAAAACCGATGCCCGGGTCGGCTGGGCGCCGGTGCCGACGCTGTTTCTGCCCGCCACCGACGCGGAGAGTGACGTTGCCGCGGCGCGCGAGGCCACGGTCTCGGTCACCCAGCGCGACGTGCGATCGACCACGTGGTGGTGCGATCCGGTCCATCTCGGTCACTATCCCGAGGACGGTCTGGCGCTATACGGCGACGACGCACCCGGAACCGAGCCGGGCGACATGGAGACGATCCACCAGCCGCTCGATTTCTTCGGTGTGAACATCTACTACGGCCAGAACGTCCGCGCCGACGATCAGGGGCGTCCTGAAGTAACTCCCGAACCGGACGGCGCCCAGATCACCGCATTCCAGGCGCCGGTAACGCCGGAGGCAGCCTACTGGGGCGCGCTGTTCTGCTGGGAGCGGTACAAGCTGCCGATCGTGATCACTGAGAGCGGCATGAGCCAGATGGACTGGCCGTCGCCCGACGGCAAGGTCCACGACCCGCAGCGGATCGACTACGTCACGCGCTACCTGCGACAGTTCGCCCGCGCGGGGCAGGATGGCGTGGCGATCGCGGGCTATTTCTACTGGTCGATCATGGACAATTTCGAGTGGATCCACGGCTACAGGGAACGATTCGGGATGATCCACGTCGACTTTCAGACACAACAGCGAACTCTGAAGGATTCCGCCCACTGGTACGCGCAGGTGATCGCCACCAATGGCGGGAATCTTGCTGGCTAAGGATGGACACCACTCTGGAACCCGCCGGCGATGACGCGAATCCAACGGCCACTGCCGCCGGGCACCCATGGGCGTTTCTCCTGCTCTGGGCGATCGTTCTGGTGGCGCTGGGTGCCTTCGTTCGGATCCCGGGGCTGGGGCGCTCGCTCTGGCTGGACGAGCTGACGACGGCCTGGGTCTGCGGGACCGATCAGGGCACGCTTCTCGAACGGGCGTGGCTAAACAACCTCAGCCCGCTCTATTACACGATCGTCAATGCGTCGATCGGTTTGTTCGGCTACACCGAAGTCGGCCTGCGGGTGCCGTCGCTCCTGGCGGGGTTGGCGGTCATCCCAGCCACGCTGCTGTTCGCGTGGCACCACTTTCGCGCCCGGTCGGTCGCCGTGGTCCTGTCTCTGATCGTGGCTGTTGACCCCGTTCTTGTTCAGTATTCATTTGAAGCGCGGCCCTACGCCATGGTGATGCTGCTGAGCCTGTTCCAGGTGCATCTGTTCCTGTCACTGTTCACACGGCCGACCTTCGTGCGCGCCGCCGGCGGCGGTGTGGTCATGGCCCTGCTGGTGTATCTGCATTACACCGCAATCCTGATTGCCGGCGCCGAGGCAGTATTCGTAATGTTGACGTGGTCGCGACGCCATAGCCCGCTGAACGTCAGGCTCAAGTTCCATGTCTGCGCATTTCTGGTTGCGGCCGTGCTGTGCCTCCCGCTCGTGCCGCATATTCTGTATCTCGCGGAATCGAAAGACACGCTCGGATTCAAGGATGCCCGAACGGTCTGGTCCGTCTTCAGCAAGTTCGGGTTCGCGTGGTACGTGCTCGTCCCGTTATTGGCTGGCGCGGCCATGGATCAACTGCTGCGCACAACGTCGACAATTCATAAGCGCAACGAGTCATTCCTGTCGCCCATCGTTGTCTTCGCATTCGCCCTTTTCTGGTACGCGATCCCTTCCGGCGTGATCTGGCTGCTCGCGATAACCAACATCGCCCGGATCGACGTCGATCGCTACGTCGCGGTGGCTTCCCTGGCGCCGATCATCGGATTGGGCGCGCTCACGATGCTCTGGGATGCGCGAATCACTCGGGCCGTGTGCCTGGGTTTGGGCTGCGTGGGCTGCTTTGCAGCCCTGTTCAATGCGACGTCGCGATTCTCTGATCCGGGACGTCCCTACCGCGACATCGCCGACTGGCGGTCGGCCGTGACTTACGTCAGGCAGTACATCAGCGAGGCCGAGCCCGACGACACACCGATCATTGTCTGGTCAGGGCTGAGGGAAACGATATGGCTGGAAAGCGAACCGCCCCCGCTGCTCAAAAGTTACCTGTTGTGTCCCGTCAATTCCCTCTATCGCCTGGACGGACCCGCTTTCGATGGCCGTACGATGCCCCTCGCCCATGGCGACAGCAGCCGTAGCGAACTCATTGCCCCTCGACAGTTCGAAATGCTCGCTCGAAAGGGCGGAGCCTGGATTATTATTCCTGAGCAGGAAGAGCGGCAAGCGCTGTTGAATGCAGTATTCCTGCAACTCGACGCGAACGGTCTGGGCGCGGCGAGCGTCACATCCAAGCCATTCAAGGGTGTGACGGTGATCCACATCACGATCGAGTGAACGGGCGCACGGTCCGCATTTCTCATATGGTAGGTTTGAATCCAACAGCGGATGCCACTCGATGACCATGACCGGCGTGCGATGCGCGGTGCCCGGGATCCTTGTATCGGCTGCCGTCCTGCTGCCGTTTCTCGACAAAGCGTTCACCATTGACGACACGCTGTTCCTCCGCCAGGCGGAGCAGGTGCTGACCAATCCGCTGCATCCGACCGCGTTCGAGATGGTCTGGTCCGAAGCACCCGTGCCCCGACGCGTCTCGCGATTCATGCCCAGCGGACCGGTCATGGCTTACCTGCTGGTGCCGTCCGTAGCACTCGGCGGCGCGGAATGGGCGGCGCACCTTCTTCAGATCGGGATGATGGCCCTCGCCATTTTCGCTGTCGTGTCGTTGGGTCTGCGCATGGGTCTGTCGGCTGGACCGGCGACGCTGGCGGGCGTGTTGCTTGGCACGACCCCCGCGGCGCTGGCGATGGCCGGCACCGCCATGCCCGACGTGCCGGCGATGGCGCTGGGCGTCCTGGGTGTGGAGCGACTCTACGCGTGGCGGCAGGAACGGCGATGGCATCAATCTCTGGTCGCAGCCATGTCCCTCGCACTGGCACCGCTTGCGCGGCCGCATTTGCTTCTGATGCTGGTCATCGGCGGTCTCGTGCTCATCGAAGATTTCCGCGTCGGCAAGCGATGGCGACTGGCGGACTTGCGATCCTGGTTGCCGCTGGTCCTGGCACCTTTGATCAGCGCCGCCGTGATCTTTCTGACTCGAGATCCGCACGGCGATACGGCGGACATGTCGCGTGCCGCCTGGACGCTCAGCGACATCGCGCGCTGGCGCGGCAATACCATCGCCTTCGCGGTTCACTGGGTCCTGGTGCTGCCCCTGGCGATTCCCTGGATTCTTCTGCGCGGCCGGTCGCTGTGGCCGTCGCCCGTTTTTTTCTTCGCGGCGGCGACGGCGCTGGTGGCCATCAGCGGCGATGGTCCGGACGATCTGTGGATCGCGCCCGTCGCGGGCCTGGGGGCGGCCGTCCTCTGGGACATCGCGCTCGACGCGTGGAAACGGCGCGACCGGTCCCAGGGTATTCTCGCCGCGTGGTTGTTCGTCGCCCTTCCGATCGCGCTCTACGTGCACGTGCCGTCGAAGTTCCTGCTCGCCTCAGCGCCGGCGGCGGCGCTGTTGATCGTTCGTCTTGCCGGACGGCAACCGAAACGCCGGGCCGCGTGCGTTGTTCTAATTTCGTGCGCGCTGGGGCTGGCGCTTGGCGTACTGATCCTGCGCGCCGACGCGACGTTCGCGGGCCTCGGCCGCCGCGCCGCAACCGAGGTGATCGCGCCACAGGTGGCCGCGGGCAGGAACGTCTGGTTCTCGGGTCACTGGGGATTCCAGTGGTACGCCGAGCAAGCCGGTGCACGATGCCTCACGACCACCCCGCCCCATCCCAAGCCGGGTGACGTGGCCGTTTCCAGCCTTCGGGCGTTCGGCCTGAGCATCAATGAGTTTCCCAATCGTAAATTGTTGCAATCGCTTGCGGACGCGACGCCCGGGGGCCGATTGATGAGCACCACGCACGGCGCCGGCTTCTATTCCAACGGCTGGGGCTACCTTCCCTGGGCATGGGGCACCGATGAAATCGAACGATTCGATATCTGGGTTTTCGAGTAGAATGCCGGCCGGACATCGGTGGGATTGCCAAACTGTTCGACACATCGTTTCACCTGAGAGGTCTTTTCATGCTCGAACCACCGCGCCCCATGACTCCAACACGCGGATATTTCATCATTCCGCTTCTTCTCCTGCTTGCAGCGGCTTCGCACCGGCCCGCGGCCGCACAGGATCAGGCGCCGCTGATCCTGGCCGAAAACGGTACGACGAAGTACGCGATCGTTTCGGCCTTCGAGTCGGACGAGGCCACGCGATTCGCCGTCGAGGAGTTGGCGCACTTCCTGAATGTAGTCACCGGGGTTGAGTTTCGGACTCGCTGGGACGATTCGCCGCCGAGCAAACACGAGATCGTCGTCGGGGCCACGAACCGCATGAGTCTCGAGGATTTGCCGGCTGAACTGCGCGCGACCGCCTGGGAGGGGTTCGCGATCGTCCGAGACGGCGCGCGGCTGGTCATCCTGGGGAACATCCCGCGAGCCACGCTGTACGGCGTGTACGATTTTCTCGACGTGGAACTCGGCGTGCGTTTCCTCACGCCGGAGGCGACGCACGTGCCTCGGAAGTCGACGCTTGCCATGGACGTCGCGTCGCGGCGATTCAACCCGCCGTTCGAGTATCGATCCATCCACCTGGGATTCGACGAACTCTGGACTGTGCGCAACCGCATGAACGCGAAGGGCTCCGCGATCCCGATGGAGGCGTTGCTCGGCGGTGTGCGCTGGACGGGTCGGTTCGTGCACACGATGCATGAGCTGGTTCCTGTTGACGAATACTTCGAGGAACACCCCGAATACTTTCCGCTGATCGAGGGCAAACGCCGCCGCGAGTGGGACGGGGGCACGGGCCCTTGGGCTCCCAATCACTGCATGTCGAACCTCGATCTGCCCGCCGTGGCCGCCAGGAAGCTGCGCCAGTGGATCCAGGAGTCGCCGCAGGATCGCAACAGCAAGTACCTGGTTTCGGTGACGGTCAACGACTCCCCCCATTTCTGCCAGTGCGAA
>CAUZBA010000038.1:0-14008 GCA_963577635.1 Phycisphaerae bacterium | reverse complement strand
GCCGTGATCCAGGCCTCATAAAAAATTTTCACCGTACAATGCCGCGGAACTTGGGCTAGAACATCGATCCTCCGCCTCCGCCTCCTCCGCCGAGGTCGTATTCGGCCGTCTGCTGGTCGCGATACTCCACGTCGAGGTTGCGGTTGATGACGTTGATCCCCTCCTGGTGCGGCCCGACGATCCGGCCGCCGTTGTTGCGGATCATGTCGCGCGTATACGTGCCACGCAGGCTTCCGTACTGCTGCGCATAGAGGATTGGATTCGACTGGGGCGTGGCGCTGATCCGCAGATTGGTCTCGAGGGGGCGGCCGTCGAGAAACCCAAAGCTCTCGCGGGCATAGTCGTAACTCTTCCTGGGATCGTAATTCAGCCCGCCACTGACCACGCCGTTGGGCTGGTTCGCTGACGCGGGCCGATACGCCATGAGAAACGGGTCGCCTGTGCGCGGCCAGCCCTGAACGGCTGACCGGCACGCGAAGATTTCGCGATTGCCTCCGAGGTAATCGTCCATGAGAACATTCGGCAGTGACAGCGGCCAGAGGGTCTTGTCAAAGGGATCAATCGCGCTGTCGGGAAGCGAATTGTTCAAGAAGCGCGCATTCGCCAGCGGCGACTCGACCCAGGGCACTCGCCCATTATTGTCGGCCGTGTAATTCCACATCGCCTGCGCGATCTGGCGCAAAGACGCGGCGCATGCCACCCGCCGACCCTCCTGGCGCGCCATGCCGAGGGCGGGCAACAGAATGCCCACGAGCAGGGCCATGATGCTCAAGACAACGAGCAACTCAATCAGAGTAAACGCCGTTGCGGGTGCGCGTTTCATGGCAGTTCCTGCATAGTCAATGTCGGCGCCGTCGCGGCCGTCGGGCCAGAACGCCGACCGCAATCATGACGGCTAGGGCGCCTGTACCCGGCTCGGGCGTCTGGGCGATGATCACGGCGTCGTAGCCGATCGTGTCGCCGAACACCGGATCGAAGCTGTTGTTGACGCCGACTCCCGACGCCTCGAGGTAGACGAAACTCAGGGCTTGCGAGAACAGGCTGGGGACGACGACGCTATCGAGGTAGGCGCCGAGATCGGCCGTCGCCAGGCCCTCGGCGCCGAACGGATCGCCTGCCGGCCCCGACCCGATCGTGACGGTGCTGGCGCCGCTCGGCGCCGTCTTCATCATCACGCCCGACGATTCAACCGTGGGCCAGAGCGTCGCTCCCAACTGGCCGGCCATCGTCGGCCACGCCGTGGCGGTGGAAGGCCGGGTCACGAGCCAACCCTGCAGATCGTCATCCAGTGTCTGAAGGGTGCCCAGCACGGGGGAGGTCGAGGATCCAAACAACTGCGTATCGTTCCAGAACTCGAAACCCAGGTCGTCGATCTGCCAGACGCCCGCGATCGTGCCGTGCGCCGTCACGGTCCCCGCGCGGTCGTCGATCGTCGGGTTGATCGCCGTGGGGTTCGCCGGAGGGGTCTTGCCTTCGAAAGACGTCGGCGTTCCGGCCAGGACGTTCACGGTCACGCCAATAGCCGGGTCGAGGCCGCTGGCGCCTTCGTTCGTTCCAGTCGCGTCGAAGCGATCGAGCGCGACGGTACCGCCACCGGTGTCGAATGTCAGATCGATGCGGCTGCCCTGGCCCGGGATCGCCAGTGGCACGAGCGGCAGGTTCGGATCGTTCGGGTCGGCCACGGGAATGAGGCTGCGCGTCGTGTTGCCCAGGTCGCCATCCAGATCGAGCAGGGGCCCGCCGAGAAACTCGATTCCCATGAAAGGGACTAGGTTGGGTCCGCCCGCGGGGACCGAACCCCGTCGCAGCAGGAAACTGAGCGAACCGAACTGGTTGGTACTGAACATGGGTGCCCCGCTGCCCTGCCAGGTGACGTTCGCGCCGGTGGGCGTATCGCCCGCCAGGCGATCGCCGTCATGGAACGTTCCCGGAAAGCCCGTCATTGGGAAAATGGGCCGTGACGTATCTGGATATTTGCCCGCATCGACGCCGTCGACGAGAAAAAACGGATCTGCCAACACGCTCGCAGCCGTCAACCCGATGACGGCGATCCCTGCGCCCACTGTCTGAAGTCGAGTTCTACAACTGGTGGTCGATCTCGTTCTCACGATTAGATTTCCTTCCGTAAGCTCCGGTTCGAACGGGAACCGAAAGCCACTTGGTGTCCGGTCCAATGGCGACACGGAGTCAAGGCCCGCGAATCAGCTCAATGGACGCGAACGCAGCCATCAAACCGGTAATTCGATTGTCTGGGGATTGGTCGGAAGGCGACGTGTGCTTCTACGACTCAGACGACCACAACGATGCGCATGCAACGAGGTGGCTGATCCGGCCGGCCGCTATTGAAGCGCAGGTCGCGCGCTCAGCGCAGCGGCGGGGGCCGCGGCGCACAAAGACAGGATTCAATGACCCATTGAGGAGGCAGGACCCGTGCGGCGAACGCAGCCGTGCCGCACCGGGGTATCGCATCGAGTTGTCCGAGGGCCATCGTGAACCAGCGCCGAGCGCGGGGCCACAGTTGGTCGGTGCGGCGCAGGGCTTCGATGACGAGCACCGCGGCCAGCGCGGCGGGCACCCGCCCGATCGCTGCCCGCCCGGCTTCGGTGATTGCCGCGTCGTTGTGGACCACGGCGCAGGCCAGGATGAACGCCAGCCCGGTTCCTTTGGGGCCGCCGAGGCGCAGGAAGCGCACGTCGATGAGCTTGAGCACGAAGAATCCGACCGTCAGGGCCAGACCGGTCAGTGCGAGAAACACAGCGCCGTTGGCAGGGGCGTAGACAAGTTTGTACCCCACTCGGCCCAGCGCCGGCAGGTGGATAAGCACCAGCATCGCCCACCATGCCCGGCGGGCGATCGACGCTGCGAGACGTGCTCTGGTTTGGCGGGACCTTCCCATGATCTTGGTCGAACCCCGAACCCGATTACCGGCAATTTACCTCATCAACGTGCCCTGTCAACCTTGTCTTAACCGATTCGCACGGGAATCCCGGTCCCCGCAGCGACTGGCGGGCTAGAGCGTTTTCAATCCAATCGTAGTGGTTTGAGCGTCGGCGAAGCAAGCCTGGTGCGAAGGGCGACCTTCCTTCGCCCGCCGAAGCGGGCTTCGCGAAGGCGGGAGCAGGCGACCCCGCAGCGGGTCGGCGATGCAGCACGACAAAGCCAGGCGCAGATGCAGCCAGCTCAGGACGTTACGATTGGATTGAAACCGCTCTAGGGTGCGACCGCCGCAGCACCGCTGGCCTCCCGACCACATGAAGTTTATCCTCCGGTCATGCAGCCGGTAGCGGCCACAAGACCGTGGGTTGCGGTGGTGCCCAGCGCCTTGTCGGTCCTGCGGATCGCCATGGCGGCGATGTTCCCTTTCGTCCCCGGCGAATGGCGGGCTCCGGTCGTTCTCATTGCCGGTTTGAGCGACATGGCCGACGGCTATGTTGCGCGACGCCTTGGCGTCGCGAGTGCCGCTGGCGGGCAGCTCGACGCGATCACCGACAAGGTGTTCGTCCTGTGCGTGCTGGTCACGTTTCTCAATGAAGGCGTGATGCGGCCGTGGCAAGTCGCGCTTCTTCTGACGCGTGACATCGTGGTGACCATCCTGGCCACGTACGTGGCGATGCGACGCCACTGGACCGGCTTCATGCAGATGCCGGCGCGACTGCTCGGCAAGATGACGACCGCGGCGATGTTCGTCCTGTTCCTCGCGGCCGTGATCCTGTCTCCCGAACACGGCGGTGTCCTCGTCCTGTTCGTCGTTGCGGCCGCGCTCGCCGTGGCCTCGGCATTCGACTACGTGATTCAGCTCGCGAAAGCCAGGCGAAGCCTGCGCGCGGGCCGCTAACGCCTCGTGCCATCCTCTGCTTCGAACTCGCAGATCACCGGGAGATGGTCGCTGGCCACTCGCGCCAGCTTCAGGCGGCTGTGGAAGACATGCCGCAGACTTAGCGGGCCGCGGTAGAAGATCTTGTCCAGGCCGCTGGTCGGCGCGAAACTGGGAAACGTCTTGATCGCCCAACGCGACCCGGATCGCCGATTCGTCGCACACTGGAATCCGGCGGTCCGGAAGACGCGTTTCAACTCGCCGCGCCAGTCGTTCATGTCGCCGCCGACGATGCACGGCGCTTCCGCGGGCAGCCGGGCCAGGTCGGATGTTGCCAGAAGGTGTCTGACCTGGACTCGCCGCAGACGGGCGGTGAGGCTCAGGTGCACGTTGAAGACGTCGATGCACACCTGCGACTTGCCGTTGTGCATTTCGATCCGGGCGTGCTGGGCCCCGCGGCGGATTCGGCCCCCGTTGGTCAGGTCGATGTTGTGTTGGCGGCCGATCGGAAACCGCGACAGCGTCGCATTGCCGTACTGGCCCTTCTTCAGGTAAACGTTCATTCCGACGGCGCGGTAACCGTACTCCAGCTTTCGCTCCAGGTACGCCGCGAGGTCGACGTGGCCGGAGCGTGGCACGCCGCGGTCCACCTCCTGCAGGAGCAGGATGTCGGCGTTGTGATGCCTAAGGATCTCGACTGTGCGCTGCGGATCGAACTTCCGGTCGACGCCGATGGCCTTGTGGATGTTGTACGTCAGGAGTCGAAGTTGCATCGCTTCTCTATCGTATGCCCGTTAGGGCGGTCTCACCCCGATCGTACTGTCCTGAGCTGGCTGCATCTGCGCCTGGCTTTGTCGTGCTGCATCGACGACCCGCAACGGGGTCGCCTGCTCGCGCCTTCGCGAAGCCCGCTTCGGCGGGCGAAGGAAGGTCGCTCTCCGCGCCATGCTTGCCTCGCCGACGCTCAAATCGATACGATCGGAGCGAGAACGCACTAGTTCGCGACGATGGTCACGATCCCCTTTCTCACGAGCGTGCGGACGAACATCAGAACGGCCCGCTCGGCCTCGTGAAGGTCGAGCCGGTGGTGCTTGGAAAACCGCTTGATGATCTGACGCACCGTCGTCCTGCTGTCGCACATGTCGAGGATCTCGATGCCGTATGGATCGAGCTCCACGCGCCGTTCGACGGCGTCGGGCAGGCGCAAGATGGCCTTCTGCCAGCGGGACGGACGGGACGAGAACGTCAGTCGTTGCGATCCGTTGGCGAGCGGCTCGCGGCGGGCGATCACGGCGGCCACGGGCCGTGCGCCCAACGACTGGTCGCGGGTCATTTTCGGCTTGCCGGGCATGCACGCCAGAGTAGAGTCGTGGTTTGGAATCCTCAAACTAGAGCGGTTTCCATCCAAACCTAGCGTCCTGACCTGGCTGCAGCTGCGCCTGGCACAGGTCGTTTCCCACAGGTGCCTCTGGCGTCGATCGGCTGCGCCGCCCGCTCGCGGCGTCGGCCCGCATCGCCGATGCGTTGCAGCATCGCCTGCTTCGGCCTCCTTGCTAGCGAACGGCTCGCTCGATCTTGGGCCGACGAGTCACCTGCGGGACACGACCTAGTCGTGCTGCATCGACGACCCGCAGCGGGGTCGCCTGCTTCGCCCTCCGCGCCAGACTTGCTTCGCCAACGCCCAAGACGCTACGTTTGGATTGAAAACGCTCTATGCCGATTGATACCCAGGGTCCGGCTCAGATTGAGTCATCCGTCCAGTGAAGCCCCGCCACGACCTGGCGAATCAGATCGTCAATGCGCTCGACGCGCGCCGCCAACTGGAGGGCGATGAACTGGTCGTGTTCCTCGTCGTGCACGAGCATGAATCGCATTCGGCGCGCCAATCGCCAGGCCATCGGACTCAGGATCGAGCGCAGCCCCAATTCGGCGACGCGGGCCGTACCGAGCGGTGTGTCGATCTGGCGCGTCGCGGGTGCGCCGCGGCCAAGCCATCCCGCGCGGCGCGGCCTGTACATGGGACGAAGCTCGGCGAGCATATTTCTCATCCAATAGTCCAGGTCGCCGCGGGCCAGCGCCAGTCCGGCGGGGTAGATGTGACGGACGGTCAGCGATTCCCTGGCCGTCAAGCCGGCTCGCCGAACGAAGCGCACGCGCATGTCGCCGAGGTTCAGTGTCGCCTCTTCGTGGCCGAAGCCTTCGGGAACGATGAATGCCACTGAAAAGAAGGCCCATCGCCTCGGTTGATCGTCCGGCTGGTCGGTGAATCGGCCAATGGTCAGATCGCGAACGAGCCGGTCCCGTCGCTTGTTCACCCGATGGCAGGCGATATCGAATATGCGACGGGTCGCAGGGGCGTACCCGACGTAACGGTCGCGCTGCTCCTGGTTGTGGGCGTGGTGCAACAAAGGGTCCAGAGATTCGTGCGCGACCGATCGCAGTTCGTCTGAGCGTCGGTCGCGGGGCAGGGCGCGGCGCAGGTGACGGCGGGCGACCCGTTCGACATCGACGCCGCGCCGCGTGACCGTTGCCCAGGTGATCCGAAATAGCACCGCGCCTTCGTCACCCAGATCGA
This sequence comes from Phycisphaerae bacterium, assembly GCA_963577635.1. Lineage (GTDB taxonomy): Bacteria > Planctomycetota > Phycisphaerae > Phycisphaerales > Phycisphaeraceae > CAUZBA01. Next base: position 7,619 of record CAUZBA010000038.1, on the reverse strand, counting down.
CGCGGCCGCGCCGCGTGTTGCCTTCGACGTGAAGCAATCTCCACGAATCGGGGATGCGGGTCAGCCAGCCGGCCCAGCCGAACGGCCTGCCCGCATCCGGTGCAGCCGTGCCCGCGCGGGTTGAGGACGGTTGATTCACGCCGGTTCACGGATCGGCACAGCGCATGGTGCCGAACACGTCGCCTGTTGTTTAACGATTCAACGTGATCGTGTGGAGTTGCAGGTCAAAGCAAATCGCCATGGCGTTCCAGAAAAAGATCGCCAGCAGCTCACCAAAAATCAGGCCGATGAATATCCCGCGCACCTTGTCGAAGGTGCTCTTGCCTCCGTACTTGACCACGGCTTTCTTGCATATCCAGCCGATAAAAAGGTTGAACCAGAGCCAGCTCATCTGCGGGTTGATCAGAAGAATGTAGCCGATCGGGTGAGGAAACCAGAACAGCGTGCGGCGCAGAATCATACTGATCGCAACCCACCCGGCACCGATCCCGTAGGCGGCGGTGAACCCTCCGTGGAATTCGGGCGGCGTCACCACGGCTCGATAGGCGGTTTCGCCGAACTGCTTGGGGCCGGCGGTGTAAAACCATGGGTGCATCGTTCCCGCGCCGTGAAGGTGGGCCAGGAAGATGGTGAAGCCGATGGCAATAGCTGCCGTCACAAGGATGCAAAGCACAAGGTTGACATGAAACTTGGTGCGGGAACCACCGCTGTCGTCCTGAAGTTTCGCGGCGTTGATGACGTTCGGAGCGAGAAACGTCTTGACGTCGAGGTACAGGACCGAGTAGATCAACAGCAGCGGTCCGAGCAGGGCCGTCTTCAGAGCCACGGCGCCCCATCCGCCGATGCCCAGCACCTTGTACAGGTGGAAGAAACTGGCATGGGCCTGGAACATGTAGATGCCCCCTTCGGCCACCAGGCGCATCAGGCCGACCGTCAGCAACGTCAGGAACACCACGATCAGAAACGACCAGACAATCGGGATTGAATTCCAGCGCAGCCACAAAGTCATGACCAGCAGGCAGATCGCCAGACCGACCAGGGGAACGGCCACGCGCACGCGCTCGCCGATACTCTGATCGCGGCGCAGAGCCAGTCGGGTGTACTCGCGCAGGCATCGATAGAGACTGACCCCACTGAACACCAGCAGGCCACCGGCACCCTGCGCCGTTACGGCGTTGGTTTCCATCAGGAAATCCGTGGGAAAGTCCGAGGTGTCCTGCCCGTAATTCATCCAGACCAGGCAGAGCACGAACAGCTTCGCCAGAAGGTAGTAGAACCACGCCGAGAAGCTGATCTGAAGCGGCAGAAGAAACGCGATACCGATCGCTGTGAACATGAACAAGAACCGCAACGGGTCATATCTTCCACTCAATCCTTCCAGCGTGGTGTCGCGCAGAACCGTCCCCAGCGCGGGACCATCGATCCCCAACGGAATCGGTTGCATATCGCCGAGCCACGGGATCATGGCCATGGCGTTGTAGCTCAGGATGGCAAAGGGTATGGCGAAGCCGATCCAGAAGCCGACGTCACGGACGATCTTCGGAAGCCGGCCCGTCTGCTCCGCCTCCGGGAACATCGATTCACTGAACGCGGCCAGCGGGAAGATCAACTTCTCGCGTCGGGCCCAATATTGAAAGAGGACGTAAGCCAGGAAATAAAACATGCCGTACGACGCGGCGACGAAGACCATCCAGCCGGCGAGGCAGCTGAGCCAGGGCCGCCAGGGGATGGCCTGGAACACATCGGTGTAGTATCGCGCCCACGCCGCCCAGCCGGCGGTCACGGGCGGTTCGGGCACGTTGACCCCGTCACGAAACGTGCGGATGACTTGCGGATCAGTGAGGTAAAGAGACTCGTTGACGTGGGGCAGCAGCTGGTCGGACCAGCCGCTCTGGGGCGTGTTCCAGTCAGGATTCCACGGTGCACCGATCAACGGGATCAACTGTGACGTGAGGCCGAACGTGGACATGCCCGCCGTGACCAGCATGGCCGCGAAAATGCAGACAAGCTCGGGGCGATTGGCGGGTCGCAGCAACCGGCCGCGTAAGACGACGCGCAGGATCGGGTTGATCAATACGACGATCAGAAACACGGCGCCGAACGCGAACACGGGAATCATCGTGGCGGTCAGAATCAACTTGGGGACGTTCTCAGCCACCACGGTGATGACCGCCTGAAGAAGGCACAGCAGCAGCGACGTGGGAAAGACGAGCCACAGGCGCACCGTCGAATGAGCGGCGGACGTCAGGGCCGGCTCTTCCTGATCGGAGCGGCGCCCCGGCGCGCCGGGGGCGGCGGCTTCGATCCGGTCAACGTCGACGCGCGGGTAGGATTGCTCGCTCAATTCAGTATCCCAGTGTGCTCGTGCTCTTGGCGATGAACGCGATCGCGACCGAACCCATGGCGGTCAATCCGACTCCCGCGGCGAACCCGGCCATGACGATCATGATGTATCGCTTGAAGTTCTGGCGACCGAACTTTCGTTCAAAGTAGAGGCGGCCGATCAGCGCGCCGAACATTTCGGGAATCGCGTGTCCGGGGGTCATCTGCCCGAAGCCGCGCACGGCGCCGTAAATCAGGAACGTCGGCAGGTTCAGGAAGCTCAGAAGCGCGAAGGCGAGCAGGCCCGAGGCGAGTCCGCCGCCGATGATCGAGAAGTTCAGTGCTTCGAGAAAACGGCTGGAACCTTCCGCAGTCGCCGTGACGCGGAGCGAGAAGTTCAGGGCCTGCAACTCCCACACCTCCTCCGTGAAGGGGTAGATTGCCGACGGAATCGGCGCCATCCGCCAGATCATCTCGCTGAATACCAGCGACGCCACCATCAGAATAGGCAGGGCCAGCAGTTCGATCTTGATGATGCTGCGCAGGCGCGTGCCGGTCAGCTCCAGGACGCGAAAGTTGCGAACCGCGCCCGCGTAATCGTTCACGATCGGAACCGGCGCGAACCAGATGGCGGCGCCGCGATAGCCGGAGAGGATGAACGCCGCCTCCTGGACCAGGGGAATCTGAACGGTCTGGCCGACGATGCCTTCGAGCTTGGCGTTGATGTAGTTGATTATCGGCAGGTAGAGAAACGCCAGCGCCAGGAAGAACGGCCAGGGGAATCGGTCCTGGTAGTTCATTTCGGGCGTGCCGGGCATGAGCCAGGTCGACACAGTGATGTAGGTCACCGTGCTGAACGCGTAGATGCCCAGCGCCGTGAGAATGGAAAAGTCGCCGCGATTGCGGTTTCGATCGGTCAGGATGCGCCACCAGGGCCCGCGCGATTCCGTGTCGTCCGAGAGTTGCTGCTCCGCCGGCGACCGGAACATCCGGCGCCAGATATACCACGTGATGGGCAGCACGCTCATCACGAAGATGGCCAGCATCAGCCCGATGCTGAACGAAAGATAGAAGTCGAGCATGTTGTTGAACTGCGTGTGGACGACATTCATACCCGGCGTCCAGCTCGTCAGCACGCCTGCGTGGTACAGGACCGGGTTGAGAAACAGGACGCCCACCATCGCGACGAAACCGCCGACCACCGCCCAGAACGGCAGGACCATGCCGAGGATAATCAGCCCCGCGTCGAAGACCAGGTTCAGCGGCGTCGCGGGCATGAAATCCTCGCGGCTCAGCAGCGGGGTCAGATCCAGCCAGGGAATCGGAATCAACTCGATGGGTCGATTCAGGAACGTACCGGTCAGCGCGGGCACGCCGATGTAGATCAAGCCGAAGCCCATCCCCAATACGCCGCCCAGCGAAAAGCAGCGCCACCGCCACTCCTGCCCGGGTCCGCGTGTATCGGCCAGCGCGGTAATCCCCATCGCGCCGACCGGCGCCATCGGGAAGGGCAGTTTCTCGATGTGGGACGTGATGCGGTAGAGCGCGTAACCGAGGCCGAACTGGTCGATCCGGCTCAGCACCATCATCCCGACCATGAACAGAATGGGATTGACCCAGGCGCCGGTGAAGAACGTGCGCGGCGCATCGGCCAGGACCTCCTTCGAAGGGGCGATCCACCAGGGAATGTCGGCCGCGATCCCCATGCTCTCGGCGGCGGGCGACTGAACGAGGTATTGGTTCCAGAGCAGCTGGCTCAGGATGCCTCCCTGCAACTGACCGCTCAGGGCGATGCCGGTCATGTAGTAGAGAAGAAAGATCTCCTGCTGCCGAAGCGACTTCATGGATCGCTTGGCGACTTCGGCAAAGAGGATGACCGTAACCCATTGTGCGGCCGGGCCGAGGCCGGCGCCCATGAAGAGTGTCAGGTAGATCGACCCGGGCACCATGATCAGGCCGAGAAAGAGTGCCGCGACAATCATCTTGGGACCGAACGCGTCCTCAAACTGGTCCGGGACGGGGACCAGGTCGCGGTATTCCTGGATTTCCTTGTCCACTCGGCGGGCCATCAGGTGTCAGACTCCATGGAAGGGCCGTCGATTCGTACCGGCAGTTGCGGTGCGTCCGCGAAGATCTTTTCACCCAGTTCGTAGTGATGTTCCTGAGTCTCAGGGCGCTGCGAGCGCCAACCCAGCAAACGCTGACGCAACGCTTCGAGAAACGGCTGGTTGACGGCGATCCAATCCGACCGCTGCCCGCTGATCCGTTGCATGTGAACCGAGAGCATGTGGGCCCGCACGTGCGCGTCGTAGTACGCGTACACCTGCATGGTCTGATTGACGCCGAGATCGAACGGCGCCGGTGCGATGTCGAACAGCATGACGTAGACGCGGCCGGGCCGGGCGCCTCGACCGGGTGAACCGGCGGGTGGGTCTTCGGTCGATGAGGACGCGGGAATCCAGCCGACCGGGCCGAGCGTGGCCAGGAACCTGCCGGTCGAAGCCTCCGAATTCTGCTGCATGAACTCGCGCAGGTACGCACAGATGCCCAGTACACGTGCCGTGTCGTAGCTGAACGGAAATTTGACTTGCACTTCGTCGTCCGTCGGCTGCGGGGCAGCCCAGCGCCTTTGACCGCTGGGCACCGCGGCGCGAGCCGCCAGCGTCGCGGGATAAAGCGTGGACAGCAGCACGGTGGCCATCGAGAGGAAGATGACGACCAGCACGCTCATCGATGAGTAGTTCAGGTTGAGCTCGACGATGTCGAGCTGGGTGATCACGACGCTGAGTATCTGGCCGATCAGGTATCCCGCGACGGCGCCGACCAAGCCGTAGACGAGGGATTCGGCGAGGAAAAACATCATCACGTGCGTCGGATTCAGTCCGATGGCGTTGTAGATGCCGATTTCGCGCTTGCGCTCCATCACCGAGCCGAGCATCGTGTTGAAGATGATGGTGGCCGCGAGGATCGTGGGGATCGCGATCTTGAGTACGCCCCCCACGTGCGCCGTGGTGCTCGAGGCCAGCGCGTATTGGCCCGGCTCGATCTGGCGACCGGTATCCAGTTCAACCGGCTCGGTCAACCCCACATTCAGTCGAACGTGCTGGAACCTGGTCAGATGGTTCGCGTCAAACCATGCCCGCGCCGAGGGGCTCATGCCGTCCTTGGCTTCTTCGTACTTGACGCTCAGCGTGCGGTACGTCGCGCAGCCCTGTTCGAACGCGACGTCGATCGGGATGATCGCGATGTCCTCCGGTCGTGCCGTGTAGGACCCGGGGATCGTGGTCTCGGAGCTGAGGTCACTGGCCTGATCGTCGGATTTTTCTTCCGGGGCTGTCTTGATCACGCTCAATGACGCCTGCACCATCATCGGCAGCACCGATTTCTGTGCGAGGTCCTCGAGATTCTCCAGCGCTTCGTCGTCGAGCAGGCCCACCAGCGTCAACGCTCTTCCGTGGAGCCGCAGCGTGCGACCCTCGAAGTTGCGCGGCCCGATGCCCAACAATTCCGCCGCCGCCGCGCTGAGAATGACCTCGTCGGCGCTGTTGTCGCTAATCCACCGACCTGCCACGAGCGGCATCGGCGCGATGAATCCGTTCTCGGTTGCCTCCAGGCCGAGCAACACCTTCGGTTCGAGCAGCCGGGCTTGCGCGTTCGGCACCGGGTCGACCGGCAGGAGTTCGAAAGAGATGTAGCCGCCATAGAAATCCTGCAGCTGTGTCCACGCCCGAGCCACCGTGGTGGTACCGTTCTCGAAATGCGCCCGCAAACGGTGCATACGCAGCGCGTCGACCACGCCGTTGCCCGGCGCGGTGAAGAGGAATCCGTTGTACGGCGCAACGCTGCTGTGGCGCAGGCGCACCGGCTCCACGACGCGGCCGACGCTGATGACCGACACGATCGTGAATGTCACCAGGATGATCGTGGCCGTCGTCAGTGACGTGCGGATTCGGCGGCGTTTCATGTTGTTGACGCCGACCATGAAGGCGACGCCGGCCAGTCGGCCTTGTGGCGCATCGACCGATTCCGCCTGGAGCGTCTGTTCCACCACGCTGTTCATCGATGCGTTGAACCGATCCAGCAGGATCGACGCGACGAACACCGCCAGGCCCAGGATCACGAACGCCAGAATGACCACCTGCGGTGTGCTGGCGATTTCGAACGCCGGATGGACGAAGCGCAGGACGATGGCCATTGCCACGAACACCGCGCCGAACATCGCCAGTTGCCGGTTCACGTCGGTGAACGGCGAGGTCAACTTCATCACGAAGAAGCAGAACGGAATGACCAGCGTCAGAAAAAATATCACGGCCAGGATCAGATCGTGGATCGTGCTCTGCACGCGGTCATAGGCGCGGTAGGCGAGGCCGCGCGCCTCCTCGGCGTCAATGAGCACCTTGTCGCCGTGTCCCGCTTCCTGTGCCGCCTTCACGTCGCGGAGTTTCTCTTCCACGTCTTCGTTGAACCCGCCGGCCGCCTCGTCGTCGACGCCCTTGCCCGCGAGCAGCTTGAGCCTCTTGTCCGCGAGCTGATGCAGGTCCTTGGTCGTGGTCAGGCCAAGGTGACGGAGCATGCCGACATCCGACGGAAAGCCGATGCCGCTGGCGTCGGGGTGATCGGGTGCCACGTCCAGTGTCGGGTCGATGTTGACGGCCAGGCCGGCGCCGATTTTCAGCTTGAACGACATGCCCGGTTCGACGAACAGGCAGCCGGCGCCGTCGTGGGCGGTGGGCATGGCCTTGTCCGGCGTGACGGGATTGACGCCCGACATGCCGTAATGACGTGGCCGGCTGTTTTGGGCGGCGTCCAGCACGTCCACTTTTGCCGCAGGGCGAAGGGTCAGCGGTTCGGTCAGACCGATCAGATCGACCTTATGCGCGGGGAACGTCACGACTTTCTGTCGAACGTAAAGGTCGTCAATGCCTGTGACCGTAGACTTGTAGCTCTTTTCGCCGGCGCCCAGGTCCAGCACGCTCTGGATTGATCGGTAGTCGTCGTCAAAGGTGAAGACCTGCAGCACGCTGCTGCCCCAGGGGCCGCGAAAAGTCGCCGCACCGCGCGGACCGCTCAGAAGGATCAACCATGGTCGAACTTCGCCGAGCATCGTGACGGCCTTGGGCTTGTGTGGGGGCTGCTTGTACGCCACCATCAGCGCGCCACCGACGGTGGGGGCCTCGGCGGCGTTGATCGAATACTTGTTCTGCTCGTGAGCCGTGACCTCGACACAGCGAAACCGGGGTTTGTTGATCTGTTTGAACGCCGAGCCCAGTTCGTCGCAGTCGATCAGCTCGATCAGA
>CAUZBA010000037.1:0-14099 GCA_963577635.1 Phycisphaerae bacterium | reverse complement strand
CGTCACCTACGGGACACGACTAGTCGTGCTGCATCGTCGACCCACTACGGGGTCGCGTGTCCGCCCTCCGCTGATCCGCCGCGGCGGATTTCGCCCTCCACGCCAGGCTTGCTTCGCTCACGCTCAAATCTCTGTGGCATGGGCGAAAACGCTCTCGCTTCGTTTTGACAACCCGGGATGACCGTCTTAGCGTGATGCAATGACGCGAAGTCTATGCACCGTGACGGTGCTCGGTCTGCTGGCGGCCGCGTGTGAGCCACAACCGATGGACTCGTGGTCCGCGCGCAATTCGTCTTCGCGGCGGTCTATGGCCGAGCAGGCATCCGAGGCCAACCCCGACGCTCAGCCCAAACTACGTCCCGAATACCGGCCGCGGCGCTTGTCGCCAGGCGGGTCCGCACATCGCGCCGTCCAGTCCCAGTCTACGACGTCGTTGGATGGCACGCCACGAAACGTCGACATCCCGCTTGCGTCCCTGCAGGGCCGATCGGTCACGCTGGATCATCTGCGTCGATCGATGATCGAACTGGCTGGCGGGGAAGCGATTGCGGAAGTCGTCATCGACCTGGGGCTTCGGCGACGGCTCCAGCAGCGCGGAGAGACGGTGACCGACGACCACGTTCGCCGTGAGCGTGCGATATTCACCTCGGCGGTGGCGGCGGATCCGAACGATGCCGTACGCCTCCTGCATCGCGTCCGTCGGGCGCAGAAGCTGGGTGACCACCGCTATGGGCAGCTCTTGTGGCGCAACGCGGCGATGCGCCTCCTAGTCAGCGATCAGGTGCAGGTGTCCGATGCCGCGGTGCGCAAGGTCTACGACTACGAATACGGTCCGAAGTATCGCATCAGGCTGATTGTCGTCGATTCGATGGGCGAAGCCTCCGGGATCGTCAACCGCGCCCGGTCCGGTGCGTCGTTCGTCGATCTTGCGGTCCGGAAGAGCACCGACGAGAGCCGTGCCCAGGGCGGCCTGCAGGATCTGATCAGCCCCCACGACACCACGTGGCCGGCGGCGATTCGGGAGCAGGTGGCCACCATGCAGGTCGGCGATGTCAGCGACGCGGTGGTTCTCGATCAGGGCTTCGGTATCGTGAAGCTCGAAGAGCAACAAACGGCGCAGCAGGTTAGATACGAGGATGTCGAAGCGCAGCTGCGGCAGCGAACCCGACTCGGCATCGAGCGAATGTACATGCAGCGGCTGGCCCGGGAGATCGTGATCGAGGCGGACAGAGATCTGACGATCATGGATCGGGCACTGATGCACAGTTGGGAAATCCAGAAAAAGGCGATGTGGGGAGAGTAGAGCCTTTGGGTACTAGAGTACTGGGGTGATGGAGTACTGAGTGCCATGTGGCGCGAGAGCAGCAGAGCGGACGAGCAGGAAATCAGAAAAACAGAAGAACGGTAACGCGGAAGACCAGGAAAACCGAAGAGCATGAAACGGTTGATGAGCCAACGGTGTCACAACCAGGTGCCTGTAAGCAATTTTCTTCTTTTCTGCTTTTATGCTTTTCTGCTCTTTCCAACGCCATCACGCCAAGACTCCATTGCTACATGACGCCTCCCGTTCCTCGTTCCCTGGCCGCCCCCATGGACATCCACCCCGCCAATCGGATTGAGCGGCTTCCACCCTACGTCCTGGGACGTCTCAAGCAGTTGATCTACGAACGCCGCACGACCGGTGCGGACGTGATCGACTTGAATATGGGCAACCCGATGGACGCGCCGCCCGACGTCGTGGTGGACAAGCTGCGCGAGGCCGTCACCGATCCACGCAACAGCCGATATTCGATTTCGGCGGGGCTTTACAACCTGCGCCGCGACATGGCCCGCAAGTACGAAAAGAACTGGGGCGTCACGCTCGACCCGCAGACCGAGGTCATCGCGTGCATCGGCTCGAAAGAGGGGTTCAGCCACATGTGCCTGGCCATGATGGGGCCCGGCGATGTGGCGGTTGTGGCCGATCCGGCATTCCAGATCCATACGTATGCCGTGATTCTCGCGGGTGCCAGCGTTATTCAAGTTGCGCTGGGCAACGACGCCCTGTTCCTGGAGAGAATCGAGAACGTGCTCGAGCACCTTCAGCCGAAACCGAAGGTAGTGGTGCTGAATTTCCCTCACAATCCGACGGGCATGACCGTCGGACCGGAGTTTTTCGACCACGTAGTGAAGCTCGCCGAACGGCACGAGGTCATGGTCATGCACGACTTCGCATACGGCGAGACGTGCTTCGACGGGTATCGCGCCCCGAGCTTTCTGGCCGCCGACGGAGCTAAGTCATTCGGTGTGGAGTTCACGACCTGCTCGAAGCCCTACAACATGGCCGGGTGGCGCATTGGTTTCTGCTGCGGGCACTCCCAGATGATCGAGGCCCTGGCGACGATCAAGGGGTATTACGATTACGGCATCTTTCAGGCGGTGCAGATCGCCGCGATCATCGCGATGCGCGAGGCGGATCGTCATATCGAAGAGCAGGCCCGCAAATACCAGCAGCGGCGTGACGTCCTCGTGCGCGGCCTGCGCCGCCTCGGCTGGCAGGTCGAACCGCCAAAGGCTTCCATGTTTGTCTGGGCCAGAGTGAACCCCGACCACCTGGCGCGATTCCGCGGTAGCACCACCGAGTTCTGCCTGGCGATGGTCGACGAGGCGGAGGTTGCCATCACCCCGGGCGCGGCGTTCGGCGATCGCGGCGAAGGTTACGTGCGCCTGGCACTGGTTGAGAACGAGCAACGCATGCGGCAGGCGCTGCGGCAATTGGGACATGTCTTGGCGCCCGGGCCATCGGTGACCAGCGGTACCGAGCCGGATCAGGCACCGACGATGGACGAGCGGCGGTAGGGACAAACACGCACAGGGTCCCGGAGGTGTTCAACGGGGGAGTTGACAGGATCGACAGGATGGGAAGGGGAGATCTACGGGATTGAGTTTCTTGTGGGCGATCCGGCGATAGAGGCCGAACACTGATTGCAGAAGCACTGGCTTTCACCGCGATGTCAACGATTGCCGGCGCCAGCAGGCGAGATCTTGCGAGAAACCGGTGATTGCCAACAGACTCCCCCATATCCAACTCATTCCGATGAAGCTGAGACAATCTTGTGCCTGCGGGCACGTCGGATCCATGTCAGCAGGGGAAAACGATGAAACCGCTGAATTCCGAAGTCATCTTCGATCTATGCGAAGAGGAAGACTTCCCCTCTTACGGTGAGAACAACAGCGTCTTGACCCTGTCGGCAGGGGGAGCCACACTCGTGTACTACGATGCAGTAGAGAGTTCGAGGACCGTTTGCATATCGTTCAGGTTTTCGGAGGTCTCACTAGCGGTATCCTCATCGTTTCCAGGGGGGTGGTCCCCATTCGTGGGCAGCCGCCAAGGACAGTCTCGGTAAACTTGTACTCGTCAAAAAGTCCAGCCTCGCGCGCGAATGGACAACCTATTGGTCACCACGCCGAATGCCGGCGACGTTTCACTATCAAGTCATATTTACGGAAGCCAACGTGAAGTATGACATCTTTGCTCGTGGTGTAGAAGTTTAAACGATTCGGGACAGCCACCATTTAGAACCGGGTGACGGCCCCTGATTTCCGGCCCTGAAACTTACAATTTATTTGCTGTCGGCTGACGAAACTCAGCATAGTCCCGCACGACGAATGTCGTGCTACCATCGATAACAAATAGCAATTGACAAATAGCAAACAATGAATTATTGCCATTGGCAGTTGCCATTCGTTTCAGAGACAGGCGCCAGTCGGGATACCGGTGACTGTCGCGATTATTGAGATGCGCACACCGTGCAATTCGAGTACGAGTAGGGAATCGGCGTCGGGCGTGTTGCGACTATGCCGTCGATTCGCCCTCTTCGGCTTTCTGCGCTGTGGCGTCCTCTGATTCGCTCTTCTCCAGCAGCCGACGAAGCAGCTCACTGTAGATCGGCTTGGTTCCATCTTCTGATCGCTGAGCGCCGACTTGGGGTGCGGGCTCATCGTGTGCCGGCCCCGGAGGATTCGGTGCCGCTTCCGGCTGTGACTGCGGCGGAGCAACCGAAACGGTCGACTCCGGGCGCTTGCGGCTTTCGACCGGGGTGTGCAGCAGCCGGTTCTGCTCCAGCAGGGCTTCGGACCGCTTCATCATCTGGTCGATGCGACGCTGCGTGTCGGACCATTCGCTGCGCAACTTCTCCAGGCGCTGGTCGAGGTTGCTCATCGCCTCGGCGAATCCGTCGTCGATTTGGCCGACCCACTGGTCGTACGACCGAAGGCTTCGGGCCACGTCCTGTTGGATCTTTTCGCGCATCTGCTTCTGCTCGCGGCGCAATTCGTCGGCCAGGCTCTGCTGCTGCTCCGTGTGTGCCTCGGCGGCTTTGAACAGCTGCATGCCCAGTTGCACGCGTTGTTCATCCTGTGCCTGAACGCGCCGCAATGCCTCGAACTGCTGTTGCGCCGACAGAGGGCCGGCGGGCAGGCCGGGCAGGGGGCTCGATGCTTCGGTTAATCGAAGGTGCTGTGATGCCTGACTCATGGCTGACCTCACTACTTACGACTCGATTTACGACTCGATTCTGCGTCCTCCTATTCGATCGGTCGATCGCATTGATTGCTGCAAAAACGGCCCGTCCCGGCCCGTAGCGGCAGGATCTATCGGGCGGACCTGCCTCACCATGTTGCATGGCGTCTTTACCTCTTCCGTCGCGACGGCAGTCGCGAAGGCCCCTTCGTCGCTACGTCGCTATGTCGCATCGTCGCTCAATTCCGGGCTACTTTTCCAGGCGGTTCCTTTCAAGTACACTCCCGCCCCATGCGACTGGCCCGTTTGCTGGATCACCTGCGAACGATCGCGCCCGAATCCGGGGCCGAATCCTGGGACAGGGTCGGTCTGCAGGCGGGCGATCCCGATCACCCGGTGCGATACGCCACCCTGTGCATCGACCTGACCGAGCCGGTGTTGCGCGAGGCAATCTCCCACCGGTCCGATCTGATCGTTGCCTATCATCCGCCGGTCTTCGAACCGCTCGAACGTCTGGTGGCGGACGACTGGAAGCAGCACATCATCCTCCAGGCGACGCGCCGGAACATCGCCATCTACACGCCGCACACCGCGCTGGATGCTGCCCCCGGCGGTGTGAACGACTGGCTCGCCGAACCCTTCAAAGGCAAGACGCGCGTCATCCGGCCCGCCGGTCACGACGAGGCCGGCAGCGTGAAACTGGTCAGCTTCATCCCACCGCAACACGCCGACGCGTTGCGCGCCGCGCTTGCCGAATCGGGTGCGGGGCGCATTGGGGACTATTTCGAATGCTCCTTCTCCACGGTAGGGCAGGGCACCTTTCGCGGCGCCGCATCGACGAAGCCCACGATCGGAACGCCGGGTCGGCTGGAGCACGTCGAAGAGTGTCGCGTCGAAATGGTCTGCCCGGGGTCGCGCATTGCCGACGTCGTCGGCGCGTTGCGGCGCGTCCACCCCTATGAGGAGCCGGCCATCGACATCGTGCCCCTGCGTTCCGTGCCGGGGTCGGAACCCACCTCCGGCGGCCAGGGCCGTGTGGTGGACCTGGATCGGCCTGCATCGCTCTCAACGATCGTGGTACGCATCAAGAAACGATTGAGGGTGCGGGAGGTTCGCGTGGCCGCGCCCCGTCGTGTCCGGACCGTGCGCCGAATCGGTCTCTGTCCCGGAGCGGGCGGCTCACTTCTGGCGGAGGCCGGTTCGATCGACGCGTTCCTGACCGGAGAAATGCGTCACCACGACGTCCTCGATGCCGCGCAAAGGGGGATCGCGGTCATTCTTCCGGGTCACACCGAGACCGAGCGTCCCTATCTTCCCGTCTATCGAAGACGGCTGGTCAAAGCCTGTGGGCCGGGCGTGACATGGCGGATAAGCCGTACCGACCGGCCGGCGTTGAAACGGTCGTGAATCGCAAGGACCGTGGATCGGTCGACCGCCACTTCCCGGCACCGGCGGTTGCCGGGGGCGCTGCAATCCGGTAAGGTGACGGTTTAGCGTCGCCCGCGACCGCTTGTGCGACCGCGTTCAGCGGATCCGGGCACTACCCCGTGACGGAGCCCACGACGGAGGCATGTTCGATGGCGGAGTTCAGGCAATACGGACACCAGGGCCGTGTCCGCGTCACGATCAAGTCCAGCACCGGCACGGCCTACGTGGATTATCGCGACACGGATCCGTTGCGGCGGATGCTGACGCCGAACGGAAAGATCCAGGCGCGAAAGCGATCGGGTTTGAACGCTCGCGAACAGCGCCTCGCCTCGCAGGCCATCAAGCGGGCACGCTACATGGGGCTACTGCCATACACGTCGGCGACGCTGTAGGTCGATCCCCAATTACAAACAACAAATAGCAAGCAGCTATTAGAAAATGGCGAATTATTATTTGCTAATCGCTACTTGCTGTTTGTTATTCGCCGACTTCGTCGGCGCCCCGCTACAATCCTGTCATGCCCCTGAACACGATCCGCATCCGCGGCGCCCGTGAGCATAATCTGAAGTCGGTGGACGTGGACATCCCACGGGACCGTCTGGTGGTCATAACCGGTCTGTCGGGCAGCGGCAAGAGTTCGCTGGCGTTCGACACGATCTACGCTGAGGGTCAGCGCAAATATATCGAGAGTCTCAGCGCATACGCCCGCCAGTTTCTGGATCAGTTGCAGAAGCCCGACGTCGAATCGATCGAGGGGCTCCCGCCCACGATCGCGATCGAGCAGCGTGGCGCCTCGCACAATCCCCGATCCACCGTGGCCACGACGACGGAAATCTACGACTACCTGCGGTTGCTGTTCGCCCGGGCCGGTCAGGCCAGGTGCTGGCACGCGGAACCCGGCGCCAAGCCGTGCGGCCTGGCCGTCGAAGGCCAGTCGGCCACGCAGATCGTGGACACGATCATGGCCCTGCCCGACCAGACGCGGCTGATGGTTCTGGCTCCGATGGTGCGTGGCAAGAAGGGACACCATAAAGAGGTGTTCGCCGCCATGGTGCGCCAGGGGTTCGTCCGCGCCCGGGTCGACGGCGAAGTCATGGATCTGCGCGACGTCGGCCCCGCGGGGACGCCCATCACGACCAAGAAGCAGCGATACCAGATCCACAGCATCGAGGCCGTGGTCGATCGGCTCGTGATCCGCCACGGCGACGAAGCGGACTCCGTCCGGTCGCGCGTGGCCGACTCGATCGAGTTGAGCCTCAAGATCGCCGAGGGGCACCTGATCATCAGCGTGCAGGAGAGCCGCGCCGCCGAAAAGTGGAACGATCAGCTCCTGAGCGAAAACTACGCGTGCGCCGAGCACCCCCACTGCAGCCTCGACGAACTCGAACCGCGCCTGTTCAGCTTCAATAGCCCCTACGGCGCCTGCCCCGACTGTGGCGGGCTGGGCACGATTCTCGAGTTCGACGCCGATCTGATCGTCAGCAACCGGGAACTGAGTCTCAGCGGGGGTGCCGTCTCGGCGTGGCGGGGTCTGGGCCGGCGCATGAACATCTATTACAACCGTCTCGTGCGCCGCTTCTGCCGGGATTTCGGCGCGGACGCCACGGCTCCCTATCGAAAGCTGACGCGTACCGTGCGGCGCATCCTGATGCACGGCACGACCGCACGCGACGAAGCGAAGTACGACGCGCACTTTGAAGGCGTCATCCCCAATCTTCAGCGGCGCTTCGAGAACACGGACAGCGACTACGTCAAGGCGCGCCTGCACAATTATCTTTCCGAGGCGTCCTGCGAATCGTGCCACGGAGCGCGGCTGCGACGCGAGGCCCTGCACGTATTCGTGACCAGCCGCTGGTCGGGCGCCGAGGGGTCGGGCAAGGCGTTCGGCAAGCCGCGCCTGTTCAACATCGCCGACGTGACGGCGCTGACCATCGAGCACGCCGTGCAGTTTTTTGGGAGCCTGCGCCTCACGAAGGAGCAGAAGCAGATCGCCGAACCGATCCTCAAGGAGGTCAGGGCCCGCCTCGGCTTCATGCTGAGCGTCGGGCTGGGGTATCTGAACCTCAATCGGACCACCGGCACCCTGTCAGGAGGCGAGAGCCAGCGCATCAGACTGGCGACGCAGGTCGGATCGGGACTGGTCGGCTGCTGCTACGTTCTGGATGAGCCGACGATCGGCCTGCACCACCGCGACAATCAGCGCCTGATCGAGACGCTGCGACACCTGACCGACATCGGCAACACGGTCGTCGTCGTCGAGCATGACGAGGACACCATCCGCGCCGCCGATCACCTGATCGACATCGGTCCGGGGCCTGGTCGGTACGGCGGCCGTGTCGTGGCCCAGGGTTCGGTCGCGGCGGTGTGCGAGGTCCGCGAGTCGATTACCGCCGAATATCTGCGGGCGCAGCGGGTCATCAACGTTCCGGCGCGCCGGCGCCAACTCGATCACCGCCGGCCAATCGTGGTCAGGGGTGCGGCGGCCAACAACCTCAAGAACATTGACGTGGCGTTTCCGCTTGGCGGCATCCTCTGTGTCACCGGCGTCTCCGGTAGCGGCAAGAGCACACTGGTCAACCAGATTCTGCTGGTCGCCGCGCGGCGGCGCCTCTACGACTCGCGGGAGAAGCCCGGGGCCCACGATTCGATCGAGGGGTTGACCGGCGTCGACCGCGTCATCGAGGTGGATCAGTCTCCGATCGGCCGCACACCGCGATCCAACCCCGCGACCTACACAGGCTTGTTCGATCACATCCGGACTCTATTCACGCAGACGAAGGAAGCGAAGGTGCGCGGTTACAAGCCCGGGCGATTCAGCTTCAACGTCAAGGGCGGCCGCTGTGAGGCCTGTCAGGGCCAGGGCGTGAAGAAGATCGCGATGCACTTCCTGCCGGACGTCTTCGTCGAGTGCGAGCAGTGCCACGGGCGCCGCTACAACCGCGAGACTCTGGAGGTGCGCTATCGGGGCAAGTCGATCGCGGACGTGCTCGAGATGACGATCGAAGAGGCGTTGACCTTTTTCGAGAACTTCCCGGCGATCAGCCAATTGGTCGGTGCGCTCGATGCGGTAGGGCTCAGCTATATCCAGCTGGGCCAGAGCTCACCGACCCTCTCAGGCGGGGAGGCCCAGCGCGTCAAGCTGGCCACCGAACTGGGCAAGCGTTCCACCGGTCACACGCTCTACATTCTGGATGAACCCACGACCGGCCTTCACTTCGCGGACATCGAGAAACTGCTGCGCGTCCTGTCACGTCTGGCCGACCAGGGCAACACGATCGTGGTGATCGAGCACAATATGGACGTGATCAAGTTCGCCGACTGGATCGTGGACCTCGGACCCGAGGGCGGCGACCGCGGCGGAACCATCGTGGCGACGGGGACGCCCGAGAAAATCGCCGCTGTTGAGAAATCGTATACGGGTCAGTTTCTTGCCCAGCATCTGCCGAAGCCGGAGCGAGCGACTGCTGCGGTAGCGGGCTAGCGGATAGGCACGAAGGCACGAAGGAGGGAGTTGCGGTTCGGCGGCCGGTCCGCTTCGGTTTCCTTTTATTCCTTGATGAACGAGCAGTCGCATGAAGGCAGGCCAACTGTCAATCACGGATCGACTGCGACAATCCCCTCTTCGTGCCTCAGTGCATTCGTGCCTTCTTCCCGCATTGAAGCGCGTCGCTATCTTGAACTCAATTTGATTCGTCGTCGCCGTCACTTACAATCCCATCCATGCCTGACTCCTTCCAATGCACGCTCGTCACGCCTCAGCAACAGGTTCTTGACGAGCAGGTCGTCTATGCCTCGATCCCGGCGCAGGACGGCCTGATCGGTGTGGCACCGCAGAGGGCGCCGCTTCTGGTGGCACTCGGCGGTGGGTCGCTGCGCCTCGACGACCGCGATGGCAACTCGCGATGGTTCTTCGTCGGTGGCGGTTTCGCCCAGATGAAGGGGAATCGCCTGACGCTGCTGACCGACGAGGCGGTGGTGGCCGGCGACCTCGATCGCCAACAGGTTGAAGAAGCGTTTCAGTCGGCCAGATCGCGCGGGGGAGTCGGCGAAGACGAGGTGGATCGACGGGACCGTGAGCTCGGCCGCGCCCGGGCCATGAATCGCCTGCTCGATCGCGTCTCGGGCTGAACCCATAAGTCTCTAAACGGCATCTGCCCAATGCACGGATGCGACGTCTCATCCGCCATCTCGTGCCCAGCATGTTTCAGCGACGGCTGTTGCTGCTCGCGTTGGTCGTCATCGTCGCCACCGCGGCCTTGGGCGCGCGCCTGGCCCAGCTAACCGTCGCGAAAGGCGCGGACTGGCGCGACATCGCCGAATCCGCACTGCAGCAGTACGAGTACATCCCATCGCGAAGGGGCCGGATCCTCGACCGCAATTTCCGGGTTCTGGCCGAAGACCGTCCGAGCTTTGACCTCTCGGTTCGGTACCCCGTGATCGTCGGGTCGTGGGCATTCGAGCAGGCCACCATCGCCGCCCGCCGAACCCCACGCTGGCGGGAACTCGGCCCCGACGAGCGACTCGATCTAATCGCGCATCATCAGCAACCATTCGACGAGCAGGTGCAGAACCTGTGGGCCATGCTGTGCGAAATCGGTGGCGTTGACAGGACCGACCTGGATGATCGCCTACGCACCGTGACGCGACGCGTCCAGTCGATGGTCAGCGCCGTGCGGATGGGGCGTCTACGACTCTGGGAAGACGACCTCGAAGAGCCCGATGTGAAGTCGCAGATCTCGCAGCCGATCGGCGAACAGGAAGCGATCTACCCCGTCTTGAGCGATCTGGATGACAAGGCCCGACTTCTGGCCGGCCGACTGCTTGCGGCGGGGCGGTCCAGCACTGTGCCTGATGTCTGGGCGCAGGTGTCTGTCCTTCCCTCCGGACGGCGGGACTACCCGCGCGAGACGATGACGCTTGAATTGGACCGCAACTTTCTGCCCTCGGTAATCCGTCGCGCCGTGCCGCAGCAGGTGGAGGTGGAAGGCGTCGGGATTCACCTGATCGGCGCCTTGCGGCGCAGTTGGCGCGAGCAGGAGCAGTCGCCATTTCGCGTTGGCGGACGTGTCGACCTGAAAGGCTACCTCCCGGGTGACATGGCCGGCGAGTGGGGTCTTGAGCGATCTTTCGAGGCCCACCTGCGGGGCACGCGCGGGCGGACGGTAGAGCACCTCGACACGCAGCGGCAGACTCGCACGCCACCGAAACCGGGCGACGACGTCGTCAGCTCGATCGACATCCGTCTTCAGGCCCGTCTCCAGGCCCTTATGGATCCCTCGTTCGGCCTGATGCGCGTGCAGAGTTGGCACACGTTGCAGGCGACCGCCATGCGAGGGTCGCCGTTGCGCGGGGCGGCCGTGGTGCTGGACGCGGCCCAGGGACAGGTGCTGGCCGCGGTGACGGTCCCTTCGTTCACGCGAAGCCAGTGGCGTCACGATCCCGAAGCGATCCGGCGTGACGGTATCCGACACACGTTCTGGAATCGGGCAGTCTTCATGCCGTACCAGCCCGGATCCACCGTCAAACCGCTCGTGCTCGCAGCAGCCGTCACGGACGACGTTCTGGCGTACGACGAGATGATCGAATGCCGTGGCTACCTGCTCAAGGAGGATCCCCTTCACTATCGCTGCTGGATCTACAAGGACTGGAATGACACGCACGACAACCTGAGGGGCGCCGAAGCGATTAAGCACAGTTGCAACATCTTCTTCTACACGCTCGGGCGCCGCTTGGCTGCGCGGCGGCTTGTGCATTGGTATGAGCGATACGGTCTGGGGCGCCGACACGGTTGTGGCTTCGTGGAAGAATCTCGGGGCAGGCTGCCCGACCTCGCCAAGAGCAACGACCCGCGTGCCGCCGGTTTCTCGATCGGCGACGCGACTTTCATGGGAATCGGGCAGGGGCCGATGGAGTGGACACCGCTGCAGGCGGCCAACGCTTATTCCTGCCTTGCACGCGGCGGGTACATGTTGTGGCCGACATTCACCATCGCGCCGTCGTTGAACCGCGACGACACACGGCCGAAAAACGAAGACCTTGGGCTCGATCGCATCGGCGTGTCGATGGCGATGACGGGCATGGACATGGCCGCCAACGACCACGACGGCACGGCACACCGCCTGACCACGCTGAATAACGAGCCGATCTTCAATCTTGCCGGTGTGAAGGTCTGGGCCAAATCGGGTACGGCCACTTTGGCGACGAGGTGGGTCGACGTGAATCTCAACAATCACTTCGACACGGGTGAGCTGCGGTGGGTAGACAGCAATCGCAACGGCAAGCGCGACGATGGCGAGGAGGTGCCGCACAATAGCCACGCCTGGTGCATTGCCATGGCTCGTTCGCTCGCCGTGCCCTCGTCTCCACGGTTGCGAACCGGGCCGAACATCGTCGTCGCCGTCGTCGTGGAGTACGGCGGCAGCGGCGGTCTGGTTGCCGGCCCCGTCGCCAACCAGATCCTTCACGCCTTGCGCGCCGAGGGTTTCCTGTGAACCTTGTCCTGAGGCGTTGTCGCGAACTGTTGCACTGGCAGGCCGGCTGGGTCGCGGTACTGGCCGCGATGACTCTGACGTGGATCGGCATCCATGCCATCGAGACCGCGGACATGGCCGCCCACATGAGGGCCAACAACCTGGCGGTGTCGCCAACGAGCCACCGCACCGTGGGCGCGGTCACCGTGCGTACGAATTGGTTTTCCGACCGCCAACTGGTCTGGGTGGCGATTTCAATGGTCGGCTTCGCCGTCTGCCTTCTGCCGCACCCTCGGCAGATCGGACTCGCAGCGCCGATCCTTTTTGCCGCCACACTGGCGCTTCTGGTGCTGCTGATCGCGCCCGGCGTGCCCGAATCGATCGTCCGGCCGATCAACGGCGCCCGAAGCTGGATCAACCTCCGCGTGATGAACGTTCAGCCTTCGGAACTGGCCAAGATCACCGCGGTCCTGGCCCTGGCGTGGTACCTGCGCTATCGAAGCAGCCACAGGGCGGTGCGCGGTCTCATCGTCCCGTTCCTGATCATGTTCGTGCCCGTGATGCTGATTCTGCGACAGCCCGATCTCGGCACGGCGCTGCTGTTCGCCCCGGCCCTCCTGGCCATGCTGGTCGCCGCGGGCGCGAAGATGCGCCACCTCGCGGCCGTGCTGTTCCTGGCCGTTGCGGCGGTTGCCGTCAACGTCGCCGTCATCTTTATGCTGCCCGATTCGATGCAGATCCTGCGGCGACACCAACGGGGTCGCATCAAGGCCATCGTGAGTCACGCGCAGGGAGACCCTCGCTACGACAATACGATCAACTACCAGAAGCGCAAGGCCATGACGCTGATCGGATCGGGCGGGGTGCTCGGCTACGGATCGCAGCGGTCGGCCACGATGGTCCGGTTCAATCGCCTGCCGTACGACCACAACGACATGATCTTCGCCCTGATCGTCAACCGCTGGGGCGCCCTCGGAGGCCTCGCGACGATCGGCCTGTTTGGCGTCCTGGTTCTTTCGATCGTAGTCGTGGCCTCACGCGCCAGAGACCCCTTCATGCGCCTGACGCTGGTGGGCTTCGCGGCCACGCTGTTCTCTCAGGCCGCGATCAACATCGCCATCACCCTCGGCCTGATGCCCGTCACCGGGATCACGCTGCCCTTCGTCTCCTACGGAGGCTCAAGCCTGCTGACGTCCTTCGCCACGATGGGGCTGGTCGTCAACATCGGCTCGCGGCGCTCGATGCGCATCGCACGCCCGAGCTTTGAATACGACGTTTTGCCGGAATTGGGGTAGGGGCGGAAGCGACGTAGAGACGGAATGCCTTTCTCCTGCGTCGAGCGGCGCAAGCTGACATCCTGAGGCCCACGCGGTAGGTTGCCATCACCAATAGCAAATAGCCATTGACCATTGGCTAATAGCTGTTGGTTGTTTATTATTGAGATGAGTTCGAGACGAAATACGACATTGGCAGAGTAGCCGACGCGCCCTGGTCATCATGTGCGCGCAGGCGAACGTCCTTAACCCACATTTCTCACCAGTTTCACCGCCAAGCGGGCGGCTCTACTCGCTGGCTTCGGAGCACCCCAATCGCAATGAATCGCGATTGGGGGCCCCTTCGTCATCCGTGCGATCCGTCCTCGTCAGCGAACGAACCTGCCTCGCTGGTTTGCGCAGTGTCGCTGGCCGAGTATCGTAGGC